>CAMWUU010000012.1 GCA_947177515.1 uncultured Lachnospiraceae bacterium | reverse complement strand
GGGGAATCGGGGCAGTTAGATAAAATAGCAGAGGATGGTTTGGCACCTGATGAAGCCGGGATTGAAATAGCAAAAGATGGTTTGGCATCCGGTGAGGCCAGAAATGAAATGGAAAAATCTGGAGATAATGTGGTGGTGGGAGAATCTGGGCAACTAGGAAAGACTTTGTCAGAGTCAGAAAAAGCCACTGAAAGATCAGTGAAATTAGTTGATGGTGCTGTCGAAGCAGATGGGAAAAACGCAGAGGTACCGCAGGAAAAGCAGGATTTGAAATCGCGTCTTCTTGCGGAGATTTCCGCATTTCCATTGGATTCCCTGAAAAAGACACTGGGCGTGAAACAGCTTTTGGCAGTGGCCAGCCAGAAAAAATCGGGGCAGGAACCAAAGATTGCGTATTCCAGCATTATCACCGTACAGTTGCCAAAAGGCGGCAATACAGTAAAACTCCTGTCGCCGCTGGAATATTCAACCTGTTCCTGCCACAAGAAGGAATTCTGCGTGCATAAGGCGGCGGCGGTGCTCTGGTGCAAGTTAATGGCGAAAGAGGTGACGGAGGAGGAGCTTAGTGGGGCGGAGGAATTGCAGGAGTATGCCATGGAAGAGGTGAACGATGCTGCCCAGCAGATCAAGGGATTCCTTACCGAACTTTTAGGCACGGGGCTTGCGCGTACTTCACCGGATGTGCTGGATTATCTTGACCGTCTTGCTTTGATCAGCCACAACGCGAAACTCGCGAATTTTGAGGGATATATGCGTGCATTACATGATTCCTATGGGAATTATCTGAAACGGAAAGCATCGTTTGATGTGAAAAAGCTGATGGAACAGTTTGCTAGACTTTATAAGAGGGTTGAGTTACTTTTACAGGCGGCGGATGCGGTGCAGGTATCGGTGTTAGCCGGGGAGTTCCGGTCGGAATATGCGCCAGTCGGAAACCTTTCCCTGATGGGGATTGTAATGGAACATTTTGAGAGCCAGACCGGGTATGAGGGCGAAACGGTTTATTTTTTGGAGGAGAACACAAAGGAATGGTATACCTATACTTCGGCGCGCCCAGTTTTTTATGATACGACCGGACGAAGAGGAAGGCAGGAAAAAGCGTCGGCACCGTGGGGACTACCTGTTTCTGTAAAGGATATGGTGGGGATTCGTCTGCATTTATCCGGTGCGCGTTGTGATGTGCGGGGGAGGCTTTCAGCAAGTGCAGAAACGAAGGGGGAGGTGACAGGGAGTTGTCAGAAGGAAAACTGCCTGCATACTGGTGAGTTGGGAAATTGGTATTACAGAGATTTTGGGAAACTTTTTATAGAGCAGGTAGGGACAATGAAAATGCCATGGTTAAAAGAAACGCAGGAGGAGAGAAAGGATGGAGAACTGGTGTTCCTTAGGCCTTATTCGTTTACCAGGGGCGAGTTTTCTAAAACGGAGCAGAAGCTTACGATGTGGTTGTATGATAGGGCAGGGCGGGAGGTTGTGCTGGAACTGGCGTATTCGAAAAGGGAAGAATGGGGAATCGGGTATCTAGAGCGGCTGACCGAGGATAAGGAGCCGTGCTTTTTGGGAAAGCTGTACTTTAAGGATGGAAGGATGAGGCTGTATCCTGTGACGGTGTTTGAGAAGGGAGAATTGGCAGAGGATTTGGAGTGTGGGATGGAGAATGATCGGATGGAACGCGGTAGTAATACAGAAGAGGAAATGGATGGAGGAGTAAGGGGAGGGCGTGCAGCAGGAGCCAAAGAAAATACGGATGGATCGCTGGAAGCGATTGATGTTTTGAGTGGGGTTTTGGAGGATGTGGGAAGTCTGTTTGAGGAATTATATCAGAGTGGGCTTGATACTGTGCATGACAGTACACTGGAAGGGCTTACCCGTATGGGAAAGTTAACAAAACAGTATGGGCTTTCTAATCTGTCGGGGATGCTTGCGAGGCTAACCGATGGGGTGGCAATGCGGCGGCATAGATTGGGGCAAAAAACGGACGGGTTGGCGGCAGTCTATGCAGAGGCTTGTGAATATCTTTATCTGTGCAGGGGGAAGGTGGAGATGGATCGGGGGAGGGAGTATTACTCTTGTGCAACGGGTGAAAAACAAATATTTAGTAATGGATGATAAAGAATTATTAAAAGTTGTTAAACGAATTGTCTTACAAAAATCTTCCAAAATATAATTATATTTATTGAATAAACTGGGTTATTAGGTTTAGTATAAAAATTGTTTTGTATAAATATTGCAAAATAAAGGAGGAAATATGCTGTTAGAGTTTAAGGCATCAAATTATAAATCATTTAAGGAAGAAATGATATTTTCTCTTGTCCCAGCATCGAAACAAAAAGGGCTTGATTATAGTATCTTGGAAGAGATAATTAATAAAAAGACTTATCGGGGCTTGTGTTCCTCTGTGATTTATGGTTCCAACGCATCGGGAAAGACAAACATTATCAGTGCGATGGATACCTTTAAGTCCATTGTTTTGCGAGGAAATTTACGCAATTCGGCAGAAAAAGATAATCCTAATGTGGCAGCCGGCGTACTGGAATTGATTCCGAATAATTCATTGGAAACAGCAGAACCGGTAAGTTTTTCAATAAAATTTGTTGTGAATGGGTTGTTAGTAGAATACAGTTTTTCAATGGATCTGGGAAGGTTTTTAGATGTAGAATATCCAAGGAAAATTTTATCAGAATCACTTGCTGTAAATGAAAATTTGATCTTTTTGCGAAAAGAAAAATTGGAATTTGGTTCATTTGATACAATTGATATATTATTGGTAAATGAATTTGCGCTAAATGCGGAAGGAGCGGTTTCACTGGCGAAGAGTAACTTAAATGATGAAGAATTGTTTTTGGTGAACGGATTTAAGAATATGTTCAGCGCAAAATTAGTTGCGATGATACATGATTGGCTAGATCAGCAATTAATTGTTATTTATCGTGCGGACGCAATGCATCTGATCCGGAAGTTTAACAATTTGAAAAAGAAATCCGTTTACGTAGAAAAAACGTTAAATGAGGCAGCAGTTTATTTTGGCATTAATTCAAATGCCCTAGGGTATGTTGTAGAGGGGGAGGGTGATGAAGCAAAGTTGTGTTCTATTTTTGATAAAAATTCGGAGAAGACAGCGATTCCGGCCGAGTTATTTGAGTCATATGGGACGATTCGGTTTATAAATATATTTCCGTTGGTAGTAGGTGTGTTACAGAATGGTGGAACGTTAGTGGTAGATGAATTTGATGCGTCTATACATCCGATGGCATTGATGAACATTATCAATATTTTTCATAATGATGAAATCAATATTCATCATGCCCAATTAATCTTTAATACTCATAACCCTATTTTTTTAAATTCCAATCTTTACAGACAGGATGAAATTAAATTTGTAGAGCGGGATGAGGATTCCCATTTTAGTAGCCATTATTCTCTTTCTGATTTTGGAACAGCGGGGAAAAAAGGTAGTCGCAAAAATGAGGATTATATGAAAAATTATTTCATTGATCGTTATGGGGCAATAAAGGATGTTGATTTCACTCCTATTTTTGAGGAATTAATAGTTCAGGGAAAAGAGGTGTGATGGGTGAGAAAAGAAAATAGAACTTATTATTTTTCAGTGGAAGGTGAAACGGAACAATGGTATTTGGAATGGTTACAAATGATAATAAATGCAGAAGAAACTGCAAAATATACCGTAAAGTTAGATACTAAGGTACAGAAAGATCCTTTGGCACGTGTTAAGCGGATGACAATTATTGGGAAAACAGAGATTACGCATGTCACAGATTTTGAAAGTAATGAAGAAATTCATGTAAAGCAGTTCCATATGGCAATGGATCGGATGAAAGATGCTGAAAATTTGGGCAAGAATGTAAAGTATCATTTCGGATACAGTAATTTTACATTTGAACTTTGGATAATTTTGCATATAGAAGAATGTAATACGCCCATGATGCATCGCCGACAGTATCTGCTTCCCTTAAATCGGGCGTATGGAGAAAATTTCGAAAATTTGGATCAATATAAGCATGAAAAAAATTTTAAACGGATTCTTAAAAAGCTGACTCTTGAAAATGTCCTGCAGGCTATTGACAGATCAAAAAAAATAATGCAAAAAAATGAAGAATTAGGTTATCGGCTCCAACAATATAGAGGATATAAATATTATAATGAGAATCCATCCCTTGCTATTTGGGAGCAGATTGAGCGAATTTTGGATGAGTGTGGGATTGTAAGGTAGCAGAGGATGATTAGGTTGGTATAGAAGATTATATCAGTATATTAATGAGATTAGTACATAATTAGAAAGGAGAAGTGATCAATTTATGGAAGCAAAAACAACGTTGGAGGAAAAGTTATATTCCTTTTTAACCACGCTCCCTTTTGCTGACGGCGAGTTGCAGTCCGCAGAGGATTTTTTGGCAGGGAGGGCTGGTCATGAAGTTTTGGACAACTTTACTTTTAAAGATTTGGCTAAAACCCCTGCGGATCCGTCTATCCGCTTGTTCCGGGAACTGGTAAAGGAAGGGGAGCGCGGTATTGCAGCCAGATTATTTTCCGTACTGCTCGCTAAGGGGGATGCCACTTGCTACCGCATGATCCCAATGGGAGTGATTGACCCGGAGAAAGGGGCAGCCGATGTGGAAGTGGATGCAGCAAAAAAAGCGGCGACTTATGCGGCGATCCTAGGGGCAGATTTGTATCCGCTTGATTCCTATTCGCGTGACCGGCTGGTTGATATTGCGTGCGGGAAGGCAGAAATATTAAGACAGGCCATACAATTTGGGCAAAACATGTCGGAAAATGGTAGGCTTATTTTATACGCGGTTTATTTTATGCGAAAATACAAGTGCGGGGATAAGCAGGAAAAGCGGGTGAAAGAGGAGGATTTTTCTTTGCTGGCGCAGTATGAGGAAATTGCGATTGAGAGTCTTGAGAGGATATATCCGCCTTTCCATTTATCTGTTTCGGAAATCAAGGATGCGGTAAGGAAAGGCGCAGTGACAGAACATATTTTGAAGCTGGCGGGCTTAAAGCACGGGATTGCCATGCAGAGGTTAAAGTTGGTGGCAAGTCTTGCATATTTGAATTATCCGCTTTCCGGGAGATTGAAAGATGTTGTGAAAATCTGTTTGATGGCGGGAATGGAGGATGCACTGGATGCAATTAATCTGATAGGGCTTGCTTCACCAATGGATCTTTATACAAGGGGTGGAGATTATGATCAGGAATTTGGTCTGCCTACAAAAGCTTATATCCACTGGTCAGCGAAAAGGGGGCATACACTGATTTTGGAAAAACAGTTAAATGATCATCAGGAAACATATATTGAAGTGATGGATGGGGCAGAGATTGAGGCTTCAAACCGGATGCTTGCCGTGGTCAAAAAGAAAAAACCTGCACTCTATAAGGAACTTTCGGAGGTAAAAAAATATTATGGTCAAAACAAATTAATTGATAAGCTGCTGAACAAACTAGTCAGAAATAACCCGGATGCTGATCTAATCCGAGCATATCTGCGCGGAAACACTTCTGTGGATACGCTGTACCCATTTGTGAAAAAACTTGGAAAAATCTATTATTACAACGGCGGAATGGAGCGGGGGATATTGAATGATACGGATAAAAGAATCCTGGATGGATCATTTTACCGCCGTATCCAGACCTATATGTGGCTTAGGCACGGTTTTTGGTTTTTACGTTTTGATTTGAGTAACGATCAGGAATCTTTTATATCGAAGGTCAATGCGGCGAAAGTGGTGGATCTGTTCCAGAATTTTGATTGTGAGGGGCTTGATATCGCGCATCAGCTTTCGGGGATCGATTTAATGGAAGAAAGCTTTTATAGTTCTGATGCACAAATATTCCACTCTACAATAATTCAGATTTTTGGACAGTATTTAAAAGAGCGGCGGAAGGAAACCCTTGCGGCGTTTGCGGGAGGTGATGCGGCAGGACGTTTGCTAGGTCTTGAGATACTTGCACAGAATCTAGAGGAAAATAAAGAGGAGCTGCTTCTTTATGTGGAGGATGGCTCAAAGAAGGTCAAACAATTCCTGCTTGAAATGCTTAGCAAAAGGACGGACTGGAAAGAGGAAATGGAAGGGATGCTCGCCTCAAAGAAATCTGCGGTACGGGAACTTGCCATCCGCGTTTTGGCAGCATGGCAGGAATCCGGAATGGACTGTCAGGAAGTGCTTGAAAAGGCATTGAAGAAGGAAAAAAGTGCGAAGTTAAAAGAACTTCTTTCGGATGTGCTAAGTGTAAAGGACGGCGGCACTTCGGCAGGAAGGTCGCTTACGCAAAAGGATCTGGTGAAGGAAATACATAAAGGTGGCAGGAAGCGCAGTCTTTCCTGGGCTTACGCGACACCATTTTCCGTGGTACATACTGTTGCGGGTAAGGAAGCGGGGGAAGAGTATTTGCAGGCGATTCTTCTGTGTTATTCTGCTATGACAGACAGCGGCTACAATGCTAATGCACAATTTTTGGCAAAGGCATTGCGGGAAGACGAGTTCGCGGTTTACGTGAATGAATTGTTTGATAAATGGCTTGAGGCGGGTGCGGAGGCAAAAAAGCGATGGGTATTGTATGCGGCTGCTATTCATGGCGGAAATGAGATTATTGAGAGATTGAAGCGCCAGATTAAGGAGTGGCCAAAGCAGTCGCGTGGTATGATTGCGTGTGAAGCGGTGCAGGCATTAAGTTTAAATCCATTGCCGCAGGCACTGCTTACCGTGGACGGACTTGCGCGGAAATTCAAATACCGACAGGTGAGGACGGCGGCGGGGAACGCACTTGATTTTGCGGCAAAGCAGCTTGGCATCAGCAGGGAGGAGCTGATTGACCGCACCGTGCCGGATCTCGGGTTTGATGAGGGGATGGGACGTACCTTTGACTACGGGGAACGCAAATTCCGTGTGATGATCACTCCAGCGTTGGAAATTGAAGTATTTGAAGAACTGGAAAGTAAAGAACCTGTAAAAAAACATATTCTTGGAAAGAAACTGAAAACTCTTCCTGTGCCGGGCAAAAAGGATGATGGGAAATGCGCGCCGGCAGCTTACGAGGAATTTAAACAGATGAAAAAGCAAATGAAAGAGGTTGTTGCAAGCCAGAAACTGCGATTGGAGCTGGCGCTCTCCACAGCGCGGCTGTGGAATGTGGATGCCTGGGAACGGCTTTTTGTGAAAAATCCGGTTATGCACCAGTTTGCGACTGGTCTGATCTGGGGCGTTTACGAGAACGGGAAGCTGGTACAGAGTTTCCGCTATATGGAGGATGGTTCGTTTAATACGCAGGATGAGGAGGAATATATGCTGCTTGCAAAGGACTGTGACAAGGATGGTGCAATAACTGAGTTGTCTGGGGATGGAAGTGTCGGGGATGGTAAAGAGGCGGTGGCACCGGAAGGAAAAAGTACCGGAAAAATTGGACTGGTGCATCCGATTGAGCTGTCTGAGGAGGATAGGGAGGTCTGGAAGCAGCAGCTTGCAGATTATGAGATTACCCAGCCGTTCTTACAGTTGGAGCGCCCGTTTTATATACCTGAGGATACCGAATTGGAACAGCGCGAATTCTTACGTTTTTCGGGGCGTGTCGTGAATGATATCTCGCTGGGCAGCAGGCTTACGGGAGAGGGCTGGTATCATGGGATGGTGATTGACGGGGGATGTGTTAAGGAGTATTATAACGAGAATAAAGAAGTCGGCTTTGGTGCTGAGTTGAATTTTTCCGGTTGTTTTGTCGGCTATACAAATGATAATGTTACAATTTATGGTGTGCGGTTTTACCGGCTCGATGAAACCAAACCGGGCTGCTTGCTGTATGAGAATGATAATAAGAAAGAATGTTTGTTAAAGGACGTTCCGTTAAAATATTTTAGCGAGATTGTGCTGCAGGTGGAAAAGGCAACAGTGCAGACTACATAAACTAAGATAAAAATAAAATGGGTTAAGCAAATGGTAGTATCAGGAAATTGTTTTCCGCAGGGTTTTTTGAGGTGTTACCCACAATTAAGGCGTTACTTTAAAAATGGTTATGGATTTATCAATCTAAGGCAGAATGAAACTAGGAATTTAAGGGAAGGGCGGAAAATGATACATCCTGGTACGCAAAGATTGGATGCGCATACCCTTCCAATTATGTAAGCAATATTTAGGGAGGTGTTGTGATGAGGGAAATTTCAAAAGATCATAGTATTTTTAAATCAGATAAATTTTTGAAGGATCAATATATGTTCTCATTAATCCTCCAGAATTTATCAAGCCAAGATCTTGAGCTGTACAGCGATGAGGAAAGCTATATTTTTTGCAGGGGAAAGAAGCAGTGCCCAGTTTGGATATGGACAAAGGATGGTATTGACAGGCGAAAGATTGGGGAACTGAAGGAAGGAATCCTTCGATATTTGATTGAGGGACAGAGGGTGAAATATACCTGTAAAAAAGAGATTTATGATCTTTTGGCAGAATGTGGGTCGGACAAATTCAGCCTTCATGATTATTTTGAAATGGGATTTTTGATTTGCCGGGAAACGAAGAAACCGCGGGACTGTGACGGATGGTTTGATTCAGCGCGTAAGGAGGAGCGGGAAGTGCTCGCGAAGTACCGGTTTCAAGCCCTTATGGAAATGGAAGGGGTGCAGCCGGTTCCCCTAGAACAAGCACAGGCGGATGTGGATTTGCTTCTGGAAGAGGGTTCTTTTTTTGTACTGCGCAATCCGGAGGGTGAAATCGTTTGTATGGCGAACTGGAGGATTACCGGGGAACAGGCAAGGGTGACAGGAGTTTATACTCCTCCACAAAATAGGCGGAAGGCATATGCTGCTAACCTGATCTGGCATATTACAAACCGCTTGCTCTCTGATGGGCGGGTTCCGCTGCTGTATACGGATTATCATTATGCGCCGTCCAATCAGGCATATAAAAACGCGGGGTATGAGGATATGGGTAAGCTGATTAATTTTTATTGCCAATGGCGTGAAGATGTGAATCCGCTTTGCCCGTAGATTTTGGCAAGGTTTAATCCTGATTGCCTGAAAAAGGGAATCGGAGGAAAGGGGATGAGAAAATTTATGATAAGGCGGGCAGGAGTCAATGAAAAATTAGAGGAAGTACTTGATTTGTTGGAGTTGTCCGTAGAAGAAAAATTTGCAGCGGCCGCATTTTTTAACAGGGAGGCAGGTGAGGAAATACTTTCACAGATAGCGTTTAGGGATCTGTCAGTAGTTCCTTGCGATGTGGTGGAAAAGTTTCGCAAGAATTTGGTTCAAAAAAAGCGCATGGACGAACTTGCCCGTTTGTTTTTGGTGTTGTTTGTAAGAGGGGAGTCCACCTGCCATCCAATGTTTTCAAAGGATCATCTGGAACTTGTTGCGAAAACGCAGGGGATGGATCTGGCAAAGGTTGCTGCGGTGTATGGTGCCAAGGTTGGCCAGGAAACCGATCATAATGTTTATTCAATACAGCCAATCTTTGATATTGTAAAGAGTAGTACAAAAGTGCTTAGACAGGCGATTGGCTTTGCAAAGCATGACCCAGGTAATGGCAGGCTGATCCTGCTTGCCCTGTATTTGCGTATAGAATACCAGAACCGGAAACCTTACTTATTGGGTAGAAGGGATAAGGATGGCTCGCCGCTTCCAGTGACTGAAGTGGAAGAAGAGGATATCCCGTTGCTTGCAGAGCACGAAAGCCTTGCTGTTACAGGGCTTGCCAGGCTGTATTTTGGCTGTGTGGGTCAGCCGATAACGAAAGAGGCATTATCAGAGCTTTCCGGGGAACTGGGGGAGGGAAAAATACCAAAAAAGCTTGCACCTCTGATTGGTGCGAAGCCGAATGCCAATTGGACACCGTACAAGATAGTTGTCGGGTTATCTTACTGGAACTACATGCTTTCGGACAAGCTGAAAAATATTGTGAAGCTCTGCCTTGCCATCGATTGTCAGGGAACGCTAAAGACTCTCTATGAGATGAGTCAGGGAACTTCAAATGATATTGCAAAAAAGGGCGGAAATTATGATGAGGAGTTTGGGATTGATACAGAAACTTATCTGTGCTGGGCAGCAAAGTGGAATTTTAAGACCATTCTGGGAAAACAATTAAAAGCCCACAAGGATTGTTATCTGAGCCTGATGGAACAGCTTGATATCCAGGAAAGCAACAATATGTTGGCTGTAATCAGGGAGGAGGATGAGGCGCTGTATAAGAGGGTGGTAAATGAAAAGAAATCTTGCGCGCAGTATGGGGATAATCCAGATCGGGAAAAATTAATTGCCATGATGGTGAAAAAAGTTCCAAATTCTGACCGTGCAATAGCTTATCTGCGCGGGGAAAGTAAGGTGGATACAATTTACCACAGAAAAAAGCTTGAAGACCTGCCATATTCGCCACTTGGCCCACTTGAGAGATGGCATCTTAATGATTATATGAAGTGTTATAAGGATGAGGAGTTTTTGCGGCGTTGTGAGGCGTATGCCCTGCTGAATAACGGGCATAATTTTATCAAGGCTGGTTTTATTGGATGTAAGAATAGTAAGGAATACATAATACCAGGAAAAGTAGAGAAAACCTGGGCGAATCTTGAAACAGAGGGAGTCGGGCTGAAGTGGCAGCTTGCCGGGGCGCTCCGGACATATGAATCTTTGAGGGGGAATTTACGGGAAGAATTTTTTCTGCTGACGGCAAAGATTTTTGCGGGGTATTTAAAAGAGCGCAGGGAATATCTGCTTCTCTTATTTGCAAGGGCGGATTCGCTTCTTAAACGGCTGTTTGCCCTTGAAGTATTGTCCCAGGACGCAGAGGAAAATAAGAAGGAAATTTTGGCTTACCTGCAAGATTCCTCCAAGGCGGTAGGGCAGAGGTTGTTTGAGATTTTGTGCGGGCAGAAAGGTTTTGAGGAGGAGGTAAAGAGCCTTCTTATGTCAAAGAGAGCTACGGAGAGGGAGTTTGCGGTAAAGGTACTTAGTTTTTGGCAGGAAGCGGGCGCGGATTACCATAAGGAGTTTGTGCGGGCGTTGGAAAAGGAAAAGAGTGCAAAGGTCAAAGAACTTCTGGAAAATGCGTTGGGAACTGGTGAAACGGGGAGTGACGGGAATGGAGCGCATGGGATGGAAGCGGGGGCAACGAATGCTGCTAAAACAAAAGCACTTTGTAAGACCCTGCCCATAAGCCGTGCGGATCTGGTGAAGGAGATACATAGGGGAGGAAAAAAGCGGGGGCTTGCGTGGGCGTACAGTACGCCCTTTTCAGAGGTGCATTTTGCGGGAAATGGGGCAGGTACGGCAAAAATGGAGGATCTGGGAAAATGGATAAAGCAGGGGAGTGTGGCGGATGAGGAATATTTGCAGGCCATCTTTTTGAGTTATTCATCCATGGACGAGTGTGGGATAAACAAAAATGCGGCGTATCTGGCAGAAACGCTTGATTCGGAAGAATTTGCTTTGTATGTGAATGAGTTGTTTGATAAATGGATGGGGGCGGGCGCGGAGGCGAAAAAGCGCTGGGTGCTCTATGCAGCGGCCATCCATGGCGATAGTGAAATGATTGAAAAGATTTACCGCCAGATTCAGGAATGGCCGACTAAGGCACGGGGCGCAATTGCATGTGAGGCGGTGCGGGCATTGAGCCTAAGCCCACTTTTGCAGGCTCTTCGTATCGTGGATGGGATTGCACGTAAATTCAAGTTCCGGCAGGTAAGGGCAGCGGCGGGTGAGGCGCTTGCGTTTGCTGCAAAACAGCGTGGTATCACAAGTGAGGAATTAGCCGACCGGATTGTTCCAGATTTTGGGTTTGATGAAAAAACAGAGCGGGTATTTGATTATGGGGAACGGAAATTTATTGTGACGATAACACCAGCACTTGAGATTGAGGTATTTGAAGCAAACGAAGCATCGAAAGGGGGAGAAAACAGCAGCATGGGGGATTGCGTAGGCAGTTTCACACGCGGCAAAAGGCGAAAAACGCTTCCTAAGCCAGGAAAGAGGGATGATGAAGCGAAGGCGGCAGCAGCTTACAGCGAGTTTTCACAGATGAAAAAAAAGTTGTTGGCGGTTGTAAACAGCCAGAAGCAACGCCTGGAAATGTCGCTTTCCACGGCGCGGGAATGGAGTGTTGCCGCATGGAAACAGCTTTTCGTGAAAAACCCAGTGATGCACCTGTTTGCAACCAGTTTAATCTGGGGAATTTATAAAGATGGGAAACTGCTACAGAGCTTCCGCTATATGGAGGATGGTTCGTTTAATACAGCGGACGGGGCGGAATTTAATTTCCCTGTCAGTGGGAAAACGGCAGGTGGTATGGATGGGAAAATTAGATTAGTGCATCCAGTGGAGCTGTCAGCAGAAGAAAAAGGGATATGGCAGCAGCAGCTTGAGGATTATGAGATTGTACAGCCGTTTGAACAGCTTGGCCGCACGGTTTACATGGTGACAGAAAAGGAGGCGGATTCGCAGAAGCTAAAACGCTTTGCGGATATAAAAGTGAATGACCTGACGCTGAAAAGCAGGCTTTCTGCGCTAGGCTGGTACCGGGGCATGGTGAAAGACGCGGGATGTTTTTTTACTTATTATCGGGAAGATAAGGAAATTGGTTTTTGTGTGGAACTACATTTTTCCGGAAGCTATGTGGGTGGCGAAAATGAGGAGGTTACAATTTACAGTGCACAGTTTTACAAGGTGGGGGAGCAGAAGCGGGGCGGTTTTCCATGTTGTGATACAAATGGGCAGGAAGCGTGTTCCCTAAAGAATATCCCAGCACGGTATTTCAGTGAGATCGTATGGCAATTAACAAAGGCAGTATCACAAACGGGTCTGTGAGCGGTTATATGTGAAAACCATTCCTTAGCTGTAATACCAAAAATAGAGTAAGTGTTACTCAGGTTTTAGAACGGCCAGATGTGTTGGAAGGTTTTCAATATATTTTTATTGGAATGACGCTGATTGTTGCGATGTTCATGGGCTGTACCTTTAACGCAATGAATATTATTTCGGAGAAGGAAGAAGGAGTCGCACTGATTAACGAGATATTGCCTATGACATCCAGGCAATATGTTATCCAGAAAATTTTTATAGGTTTCATCTTTGGATGTCTGTCCGCTGTTATTGCGACAGCTTTCTGTTTCCAGCTTCCTCCTGCCGCCGCCGCGGTCATGCTGGTGCTGATTGTATTGTCAGCTTTTGTATCTGCGCTGATAGGTTTGTTTATCGGCTATATTTCAGATGGGGTGATGGTAGGTGTGGTTTACATAAAAATTGTAATGATCGTATTTATGGCAATTCCCCTGTTGAAGTATCTGGTGGTAGCAGGAAACAAGGTTGTTTCATTTATCTGCTATTTGATTCCGTCAAGCGCCACTTTTGAAGGGATTATGGATCCGGCGAATGACGGTATGGCAACTGCGGGTAAAGACATAGTTATTCTTATGGTACACTGCATTGTTTGGTTTCTGATTTATCTGTTAATCTCTAAACGGCAGAAATAAAATGAATAAAAGAAAACTTTTCATGCATTTATGAAACGGCAACTTTGAGAAAATTAAAGTTGCCGTTTTTGAATGGTGAGTCAGGTTGGAATCACTGATAACTTTACACATGGGGGTGCGGACAACCTTGAGAAAACATTAGGGGAAGGCAGCTTTTCCAACTTCCTTTGGCAGATTTTTATGATATTAGGTTTATACGCCACTAATAAACTTCTTCAATAGCTTCCGTATATAAGTTGTATTACCAATAATATCCGTTTCGCTTTGAAATGACTAGTTCACTTTCTTCTAACCTTTGTAAATAATGTGATATTGAAGCAAAGGAAAATGTGAAGTAATTTTCGATTTCTCCTGCGTTAACGGATTTTTTGCAACATCAGTATTTTCTGTTTTGTATTGCTTGATATTTACTTAAATATTTTATCCTGTAGACTGCTTTTTTCATATCTCATAAAGCTGATACTGTTGTAGCTGCCTATATAGTATAATAGAAAATACCAATAACAAAATAGAAGTTGCCACCATTATCAAAGTACTAATATTCTGGAAAACTATGCAAACAAACAGGGGTATTAAGCTGCTTAACATACCTACTCCCATTGTTGCCAGAACAGAAATTGCACCACCCTTGACCGCATAATACTCACTCGTCCAGTCATATTTTGGAAATTTTAAATTCATATACATTCCTAAAATGGATATGAAACAGGCATAGACCGTTGGAACGATACATAACAAAATAGCTTGCTTTAGTGAAATTCCCATTTTGAAGCCTAACAAAACAGCGCTTATCAGCACAAAAGGGCAGATTACAGTTAGATTGACCGCTATTTTAGAGTTGAATATATCAATGGCTCGTACAGGTACAGAACACATTATCCAACGATTTTTACCCTCTAAGGACAAGGACGCAGAAGCGGTAGAGGTCATAGTAATAAATACCGCAATAACCATCGGAAGTATCTGTCGCAGCATTTGACTAAGACCGATTATGTTGCTTTGCTGTTCCAATGCTTCGGGGCTAATAAACAGGAGCAGCAGAGTTACAACAAGTAACAACACCATTCCAATCGTTGAATTAAGTGCGTAAATTGTACAGGAAAAGTATCGCTCAAATTCCCGTTTATACATTGCTTTAAGTGGAGAGGAAACTTGTAAAATTTTCCCCTCAAATTTAGTAGCAGAATGGTTAAATGTAGCTGTATTTATCTTCTGGTAAAAATGAGTTACTGTCCCTACAAAAATGACACTGATTAAAATGGACATTCCGACAAAAACTAAAAAGTACAGCCAGTTTTGTTGTTCAACTGCTTTTGAAATAAGCGCAGCCGGGGGATAGATCTCATTTGTTATGTTAGAAAACAAAATTCCAATATTCAAAATTTCATCAGTATTCATGCTCTGCGCCTTGGTAGAAGCTGCCACTATTAGCAATACAATAAGTGTACTTAATGCCAGTGAAAAAATATTTTTGTGTTTTGATCGGGAAGAAATGGCAGAAATCAAAACACCAAGCCCCAAAGAAATAATCATAGGAATTACAGGCAGAAAGAAAAAGGAAAGAAGAAACATAATGTTTCCAGAAATCCCCATTTCTGCATTTATCCCAAAAATTACGACAGAGGGAAGTACTACAATAATGCTTATTAAGAGGTTGGTTAAATAAACCATTGTTAATCGGCTTAAAACCACTTCTGAATTTTTCACTGGAAGCGACATAACCATATCGTAATCACGCAGCCCAGTAAGTACACCAGAGCTTTTTAGGAAAGTTAATATCAATGTAATTAAAGAGCATATCAGTGCGGAAATTGTCGGCAGAATATTTACAGCCCCCATACTCGCAATACTCATGCTGATAGTTGTACTGTAAACAATCATTAGTCCAATAATGAAGATTACAAGCCCTCCTAAGGCCATGCTACGCTGTTTTTCTTTTTTGCTGTGGGAATTGAGTATGCAGTTAATGCCAAAAAAATTATAAAGCTGCATTTTCAAAAGAAGTAAATATCTATTTTTCATTTTCCACAACCTCCATGAAAACATCTTCAAGGCTCCCGGAACCGCGCACCGCTTCCGTGCTCCCGCTTATAATCAAATTTCCCTGTTTGATAATAGAAATCTTGTCACATAACTTTTCTGCCACGTCCAAAACATGGGTAGAAAAAAATATAGCACTTCCTTGACTGCACAAGTCCCGCATAATTTGTTTCAGATGAAAAGCCGCTTCGGGGTCAAGTCCCACAAAGGGTTCGTCTAACACAAGTAGCTTCGGCTTATGTAAAAAAGCCCCTATTAGCGCCAGCTTTTGTTTCATACCATGAGAATAAGAACTAACCAAATTTCCCAAACTGTCAGTGATACCGAAAAGCTCCGCATACTTTTTTATCCGTTCTTCTCGATGTTTCCTATTAACGGAAAACATATCCGCCATATAATTCAGATATTGAATACCTGTTATATAGTCGTATAAATCCGGGTTGTCGGGAATATATGCTGTCAACAGTTTGCATTTAACAGGTTCGTTTTTTGCAGAATGTCCATCTATTAAAATTTCTCCCTTATTGAAGCCCATAACACCAACAACAGCCCGGATAGTTGTTGTTTTTCCAGCTCCGTTATGCCCGATAAAGCCATGAATTTCTCCGGGCATAACGGATAGGGAAAGGTTATCAACCGCTTTTTTTCCTTGCGAATATTCTTTTGTAAAATTCTTGATTTCCAATACTGCTTGCATAGTATTCCCCCTTATTATTTGATCTTGCGGCAAATTGCCCAATACAGGATAGCCGGAACAGGTACGAAAATCAGTAGGCAGTATTTGCTTGCGACGTTACCTGTGCCTGTTACTCCAAAGTGCAGAGGTATTGTGTCCGGCAGAAAGGAAAGTGCTGCCAGTACGCCAATCAGCGTAACTAAAGTGAGGATAATCATAATGCCCTTTTGTTTTTTGCTCATAAAAAAGCTCCTTTCTATTTTATTATTTTGAGTACAATGCGACCTGAATATTCTCATATAGATAATATTATCATAATGATAATATAAAGTCAATAAAAATTTACTCCCTTTTTAGGGAAGTGGATAATCATTCATTTTGAATTTTCTGGTGGAGAAACCATTAGCCCAATCATCCGTAATTTTCGCCCTACTTTTGGTTCGTTCTTTTCCGCAGCATGGATTACGCTTGAAATGCTTTTCATAAGTTCATTCAATTTTTTGGATAAATAAATGTATGAAAGAGGGAATCCAGACATATCATTTTTAATATTTATGTTCGGAGATTTGCAGTATTCCAGAAATTGTTTTGCAAAGCCAAGAAAATATTGTGTAAGTACGTGAATATAAAGAGTTCCCGAATTTTCAGTTAATATTGCATCAAAATCTATATTGAAATTAAAGGTAAGCGCATACGTTTTTTCTACTGTGCCGCGTATTTGTGTTTCGCCAATTACTTTTAACATGCCGTCGCTCAACATCTTTTTCAAATTACAATATAAAGTAGCTTGTGGAATATCAACAAAAGTATCTGATAAATGCTTTGCGGTGGCTTGACCTTGCGAATATATTTCAAGTAACAATTTACATTTTACAGGGTTTGTAATACACTCCATAATTTTATCTGTCATGTTTTTTTCTTCCTGTTTGTGTACAGGAAAATATTTTCATCTTGATAGTAAAAAAGTCAAGCAGCGGTTTCCTGTTGTTTGCTTTCAAAGTAGATGGCAAAAGAATATTTGTCAAGGAGAATTTCACCCAAAAGATGAAATCCCCCTACAAATTGAATTTATATTATTCTTCATCATTTTGATAAAGGATAATTTCTTCCTTCTCTTGTGCTAATGATAGGTTGCACAATGTACAAATAAATTGGAATAAGGGGTTATCTTCATGAACTTCGTAGAAATCGCCGAAAGAATATTCGATATCTATATGTCGGTCAATAATCGAAGTATCATCGCATTCGAACACATCTATACGGTACACAATTTCAGATACATCTTCACTTAGATTATCATCCGATATACCATTTTCCAAAGATATTTTCTGGCTTATCTGTTTGACATCGTCAACTGTAATCATAATGTCTATCCTCCAAATACCGATTTGTCGATTTGCCACAAGCTAAGTATACCACCAAAGCGAATGACATTCAACCCTTATTTATAGGCGCTAATAGTAGTGGCAAGCAATGCACCAGCATAACCGCCCTAGAGGGCGCACGGCTGCCGTCAGGCAGTACCACTATCGGCTCCGGCAGGTGGTGAGTAAGTGCGCCCTTAGCAGAGAGCCGGCAAAGAGAACGAAGCGCCCAGCCAATGTGTATTTGGATGGTGAAACCACCCTTTACACAGTACATCTCAGAAAACCATACTGAAAGATTATGTAAAGCGCAACGGTTTTCTGAACTGCCAGTTTTACGTTGATGATGCAGCTATAATAGGACTTCAGAAGTGCTGGATAGCCTTACCGGGCTGGTTTTGGGGCTGCTCGTGATAGATGCGGGGATGAAAGGGAGGACAAACTTCATCCTCCCGGACAACGGCAAGCTGCGGCTTTATAAGACCGACCGGGGCAGGGATTTTGTAAAGCAGCGGCGGTTGAATGGGAGGAGCTGCCGTGGCACAAAAGAAGAAGTCATGGCACAGGTTAAGGAAAGCCTGCGGGCGAGGGGCTACCACCCAAGGTTCTGTGCCTGTTTCCGGGATGTGGATGTGATAAAAACCCTGCAAAAAATCATGGAACATAACACGGAATATTACCAGACAGACTTTAGGTATGACAGGGAAACCCTGACCGCCGCAAAGGATGGGAAAGCCCCAAGTATTTTTTCTGGCTTACCCGCCGTGGGGGAACCCATTGTTTTAAGGAGGGACAGGTATATATGGAGAAGGTCAGCCCACATAATTACTGGAACTCAAATGGGAACCCCAAGGGCATTCTGGATGGAACTACAGGGGCAGGATGTGGAAGGGGATATGGTAAGGGGGAACATCCTTGAAATTGATTACCAGAAGCATTTAGACTACCTCAGTACCCATTCCACCACCCCTGTCTGGGTGGATGCCATCTTCCAGAACCGGCTAAGATACCGGACATTTGGTTTCCGGGAATATGAAAAAGATTGGCAGTCCATCATATAGGAATATGGGAAGGTGGAAAAAATCCGTTATGGGGTGGAAGATCCGGAACAGTTGACCAGGTCGGTTCTGGGAGGGCGCAGGATGTTCCTGGCGGATGCCGTGGAATTGCAAGTGGATGATTGCATAAAGCTGATTGACAAGGAACGGCTCCATGGGTATGGGTATACGGAAGACGATTTGTTACTGACCGATCCATTAGATACAAAAAAGGCGATCCAGCATGGGTTGGAATGCTTCATGCTGAACCAGGACAATTCGAAGGAACGGGTTCCCGACCATAGGGCGTATGAATGGGCGGTATCCCGCGAGAAGCTATTTGGGATGCCAGCCCGCTTTTCACGGTGGGGGAGATGCAGAAAATCTATGCCCTTGTACTGCAGGCGGGGATGGAAAACGGGTCGGGGGAAAAGGAACTGCACAGCATCCTCCGCAAAGCAGAGTGTGTGTTAGCTGAAGGGATGCGGGGGATCACTGCGAAGAGGCACAACAGGTGCGGGAAATGGAAAAATTACAGGAGGAAGGGGAATGGGCAGAGATAAAATAAATTCATATATTGACCACATCAACCAGAATGTGCTTACAAAAATCCGTGAAACACAATTACAGGGGGATTACCAGACCGAGGAAAAAGTGTATGCAAAAAGCATACTGAATGCCCTGCATAAATGTGTGTTGGAAGTATATGGGGAAGACCCTTTGGGAAAGGGTGGGGAAAACAGCGGGACTATCCTCCTGCCGAGGGTTTTGCAGGCAAGGGCAAACGGAAACCTTTGCATTGTGCTATTGGAGTTCGATAGGCAATCCCATGACGAATTGACAGAAATCTCTTACCTAACCCAATACGGTTGTATCAGCCCTGACGATACAGGGATGCCAGAAATAGTGTGCCAGTTTTTGGGGGAAACGTATGGGGAGAGTGGTTATGATTACGCAACCAGTTTTTGGGAACATGACATTGTTTCAGGACAAAACCCCCCGGAAGAAATTCGGAAAGTTTTGGGGGATTTTAAAAATTACACTTTCCTCCCCTGTGCCCCGGAAAAAGCCCTTAAAGATATCTGTGATTACATAGAGGATGGGGAAATGGAACGGTAGGAAAATTCAATGTGGCGATGGGATATCAAGCGAGGCAGGATGATATGCCTTGCCATAAAGAAGAATGATTTCGTAGTTTTGGCAACCCCCAGCACTGTATGGTGTGCCTTGTATATAAGGGAAAATTTTTGCTTTGCTTGGAGGGGGACAGAATGGAACAACGTCAATGTACAGGCAACCGTAAATGCCAAATGCCCTTTACGGAGGAACAGATGAAATGGGTCTTTGACACGAACCTGATTGATTTTGCCGTAAAGCACGGCTATGAGATTGAGAAAGGTGATAAAAATACTGTCCATGTAAAACACAGTGGCGGGCTGTACCTGTTCAAGCATGGGCGGGGATATTACCAATTCACGGGCGGGAAGTCCGGGAACATCATCCAGTTTGTGCAGGAATATATGGGCATTGCGGATTTTAAGGGCGCGGTGGAATTCATCCTTGGCTGCCGCGCCTACGAACAGACAGAACATCTTGTACCGATGGTGGAGAAAAAACAGAAAGGGGAGTTGGTTCTACCAGAAAAAGACAGGGAATGACACCAGACCTTTGCCTACCTGACAAAGACGCGCGGCATTGATGGCAGTGTAGTCAGGGAGATGATGAAGCAGGGGAAAATCTACCAAGCCATTACACAGAAAAGCGGATATGTTTTTAAGAATTGTGCCTTCGTGGGTTTTGATGAAAACGGGAAGCCACGCTACTGCGCGCTCCGTGCGCCAAGCAGGGATAGCCATTTCCGGCAGGATGTGAAGAACTCTGACAAAGCGTATGGGTTCTGTATGGAAGGCCGTTCCCACCGGGTATATGAGTTTGAAGCCCCGATTGATGCCATGAGCCATGCCACGCTCTGTAAGCGGTACGGTATGGACTGGCAGGAAGACCACCGGGTTGCAGAAGGGTGCCTGTCAGATAAGGCACTTGCCCGCTACTTAAAACTCCATCCAGAAATCCGGGAGATCGTATTCTGTTATGATAATGATATGGATGGCAGGGATGCAAAAGGACAACCGCGCAACCATGGGCAGGTGCAGGCAAAACTGTCCGCTGAAGCGTTCCGAAAAGCGGGATATCAGGTTTATATCCAGACCCCACAGGGGAAAGACTTCAATGAGGACTTGATGATGTTTTTGGGAATGGAAGAAAGGGAAAAAGAATGTCTGGAAAATACAAGGGGGATGGAATATCCTTAATGGTATGGATGGGATTGTGTCCCCGCTTTTTTGGCGAAGCACCTGCCATGTCTGTGGCAGGGACTTGACCGGGGATGCAAAAGGGGAAGGGTGCAAAAATTTCCGGTCAAGGCAGGAATAGGTTTGTGAAACAAACCAAGAAAACA
>CAMWUU010000011.1 GCA_947177515.1 uncultured Lachnospiraceae bacterium | reverse complement strand
GCCTTCTGGAGAGAAGGAAAGGAATTTATGGAAAAAACCAGTAGCGCTGTCACAATGAAAGAGCTTCCACTCTCTGAGCGTCCCTATGAAAAATGTGAGCGGGAAGGAGCGCAGTCCTTATCGGATGCCGAACTTCTTGCAATTTTAATCCAGAGCGGGACGAGGCGGGAAACAGCAGTCGGGCTTGCAAGGAGGCTTCTGCTGCAGAGTCCCGAAAAAAATCTCCTAGGTCTTGCTAAAATGGATTTTAAACGGCTGACTGCGGTAAATGGGATCGGGAGGGTAAAAGCGTTAAAACTTCTTGCGGCATTCGAACTGATGAAGCGCGTAAGCCGGGAAGGGTTTGGAAAGAAACCGGTGCTTCAAAGCCCGGCATCCATCGCAGAGTATTATATGCAAAGACTGCGCTTTTTAAATGTCGAGGAAGTATATGTAGCCTTTTTTAACACAAAGTGCATTTTCCTCGGGGAAAAACGCCTTTTTGTCGGCACGGTGAATTCTTCTGTGGTTTCACCGCGTGAGATCTTTATTGAGGCACTTTTAAGGGAAGCGGTTGGCATTATTTTAGTGCACAACCATCCAAGCGGCGATCCTACAGCGAGCCGTGAGGACATACACCTGACCGTACAGGTTTCACAGGCGGGAAGGATGCTTGATATCCGGCTGCTCGACCATATTATTATCGGGGACAACCGGTATTTTAGTTTTAAAGAAAGCGGCTGCTCGCCATTTTAGGCTGGGTGGCCAAGGAATGGAGGAAGAAATGGCTGGTAAAGTATTTGGTATTGATTTCGGTACAAGTACAATAAAAATATATAAGAAGAATGAGGGTGTCATTTTCGATGCAAAAAATATTATCGCGGTTGCAAACGGGAACCAGGTTATTGCGATTGGGGATGAAGCCTATGAAATGTATGGTAAGGCACCGGCAAATATCCTGGTGGATTACCCAGTAAAGAGCGGCGTGATTGCGGATATTGCAAATATGCTTTCCCTGCTTAATTTGGCGTTTGACAAGCTCTCAAAAGACCATGGCAAATTTGCGGGTGCGGAATTTTTAGTTGCTGCCCCAACCGATATCACCGAGGTTGAAAAACGGGCATTCTTTGATCTTGTGGCAAGTTCAAATGCGAAGGCGAAAAAAGTCCGCATCGTGGAAAAACCGATTGCGGATGCACTTGGGGCGGAGCTTGATGTGATGACTGCCCATGGAGTGATGATCGTTGATATCGGCGCGGATACCACCGAAGTATCCATTATCTCGCTAGGAGGCATTGTGTTAAGTAAGCTTATCCCGGTGGGAGGCAACAAACTCGACGAGGCAATTATCCTGAATGTGAAGAAAACGTATAACCTTATCATCGGGCAGAAAACAGCGGAAACAATTAAAAAGCAACTTGGATGCGCCCTTCCCCCGAAGGAAGAGCGCACAGTAAAGGTTTATGGCAGGGATGTGCTCTCGGGGCTTCCGATTGAGCGGGAGATTTCAGCAAGCTTTGTGTACGAAACTATTGCTGAGTACATGCACAGTATTATTGATGCCGTGCGCATCATCCTTGAAAAGACCCCGCCGGAAATCTCGTCGGATATCATTGATTCCGGGGTTTACCTGACTGGAGGCTCCGCAAATATTTTTGAGTTGGACAAACTGATGGCCCAGGAAACGGAGCTTGATATCAATATATGTGAGGATCCCGCAAATACTGTGGTCAAGGGGCTGGGACGGATTATCGAGAATAATAAGCTCTCCTCCCTGGCACTTACCTTAAAGCAGACCTATTACGGAGGCTGATTTTATGAGGCGCAAGCATAAAGTCAAGATTTCGGTTCGCCCGAAGCACCTGCTTTATTCGCTGGTGTTTTTGTGCCTGTTGCTGCTCTATGTTTCCTATCGCTACAGCGATAAGTTAGCCCCGCTTAAAACGAGTGTTGGCAACCTGGTCACGCCGATGCAGGACGGCATCAATATGGTTGGCACCTACATTACAAAGCAGCTTGAACTCTTTGAGAGTAAGAAGGCACTTCAGGAGGAAAACCGGCTGCTCAAGGAACAGATCGAGGAATTGAAAAGCCAGAACAGTATCCTGATTGCCGATGGTTATGAGCTTGCCCAGTTGCGTGAGCTTTATGAAGTGGGGAAGAAGTACTCGGATTATCCGATGATTGCGGCAAGTGTGATCAGCCGTGATACGAACGGCTATTATAGTTCTTTTGTTGTCAACAAAGGCTTTGAGGACGGAATAAAAAAGGATATGAATGTAATTGCCGGGAATGGGCTGGTTGGCATTGTGACCGAGGTTGGCAGGAATTTCTGCCGCATCCGGGCAATCATTGATGACACAAGCTATGTCAGCGGCATGTTTTTAAAGACCACGGACACCTGTGATATCAGGGGCGATATAGAACTTCTCGACGACGGATACATCCGTGTGGAAGGCATCAGTTTAAATGCTAAGGTCGAGGAGAATTATGAGGTGGTCACTTCGCATATCAGCGATAAATACCTGCCGGGGATACTGATCGGGTATATCCACAATATTGAAGTTGACGCGAGCAATATGGCAAAGAGGGCATACCTGCTGCCGGTCGTGGATTTTGAACATATTGAGAATGTGCTGATTATCACGCAGTTAAAAGAAAGAATGGAAAGTGAATCCGAATAGAGGTAACCCAGTGCTTCGTTGTATTGTTGTTTTTTTGGAAATCATATTCAGTTATCTGTTGCAAAGTTCAGTATTCCCATATTTCGAACTGGCGAATGTGGTTCCGGACATCCTGCTGATCCTTATTGTTTCTACTGCTTTTTTTAAGGGGCAGAATGCAGGCGTTCTGACAGGATTTTTTGCCGGACTCTTAATGGATTTTTGCATCGGGAATTATCTTGGGATTTTTGCGATCCTGTATATGATTATTGGATATTTTAACGGCTATGCCGCAAAAATTTTCGACCGTGAGGATTACCTGCTTCCCCTGGGGTTGATTGCGGTAAGTGAACTGGTGTATGGTTTTTTGTACTATGTTTTTTTTGTGCTGCTGAACGGGAGGCTTACCATCGGGTATTATTTTGGCAGGGTTATCCTTCCGCGGGTCATCTATACAACCTTTGCCGCAGTATTGCTCTACAAACTTTTCCAGGGCATTCACCTGCTGCTTTTGCGTTTTGAATACAGGGGGAAACGATAAATGTTAGATATTTTCCTAGAAAAATTAAAAAAGGTATTGAATAACCGGACAGTCCCGCTTCTTGTCATCTTCCTTGTGGCTTTCTTTATTCTGATTCAACGCTCCTTCCAGATGCAGATTGCATCCCAGGGAGCACAAAACTATGAAGATGAAGAAACAAAGAACACGCAGGAACGTGATATTGCGAGTACGCGCGGAAATTTTTATGACCGCAACGGTGTGAAACTGTCAGAAAATGTGCTTAGTTATTCTGTGGTTATGAGCAACACCGCCCTTGTAACAAGAAATAAGGATATGAATGCGATGGTACTGCAATTAATCACGCTTCTTGAAGATTATGGTTATAAGATCGAACTTGATTTCGGTATTGATCTGGTGGTGGAAGAAGGTGCATCGGGCAAAGAATATTCTTTTGCTTTTAATGTGGAGGGCAATGCAGAGTTACGCTTTAAAAAGAATGCATACTGTAAGCCTTCCATCGCAAAACTTTCTCAAGAGCAGAAAGAGGCGAGTGCGGAGGATGTGTTCAATTTCCTGCGCAAGGGCGACAGGGAAAACGGGAAGATGTTCGAGATCTCAGATGATTATACCATAGAGGACACATACCGGATTATGGTTGTGCGTTACAACCTGATGATCTTAAACCCGCAGTGGTCGCAGTTTACGCTGGCTTCTAATATCGACGATAAGACGGCGGCTGCAGTAAAAGAAAATATGGCGGATATACCGGGCATTGAAGTGAAACAGACCACTTCGCGCGTTTATTACGACAGTGAATACTTTGCGCATATTATCGGATATACCGGGCTGATTAATTCTTCGGAACTAGAAAGCCTGAACGCCGAGCGGGGGGAAGAGGTCTATAAGTCAACCGATGTGGTCGGCAAGACCGGGATGGAGCGCTCCATGGAGTCTTATCTTTCCGGGGAAAAAGGCGTGGAGCAGCTAACGGTTGCTTCCTCCAACAAAATTCTTGAAAGCAAAATTACAAAAGCGCCGGTGGCAGGAAATGATGTTTATCTTTCTATTGACCGGGATTTACAAATCGGACTCTTTCATATCCTAGAACGCAATATCGCTGCCATCCTGATCTCAAAATTAAACAATGGTATGATCTATGGGACAAAAGGTGAGAAAGCGTCAGGAATCCAGATTCCGATCTATGAAGTTTACAATGCGCTGATCTATAATAATGTAATTGATATCAAGGCCTTTAAAGATCCGGAGGCATCGGAACTTGAAAAGCGGGTGCTTTCCTATTTCGAGGAGAAGCGTGAAACAATTTTTGTAAAATTCAGGCAATATCTGTCAACGGACAATACGGTTACAAACCAGGGAGCCGGGGATGAGATGGAAGAATACCTGGATTATGTTTATTCAACCCTACTGTCAAAGGATGTGGGAATTTTGGTTTCTACGGCGATTGACCGCACGGACAGCGTCTATCTGGACTATACCAATGATAAGATCAGCCTGAGCAGGTTTTTGCAGTATGCGATCTCACAAAACTGGGTTGACCTGTCGAAACTTGGGAAGGGCGGGGCATATTACGATAATGATGAATGGTATTCCATGATTGTGGATTATGTACTGGATTACTTTAAAGACGACAAAGAATTCGAAAAAAAGATATACCGCACCCTGATTTTTACAAAAAAACTAACCGGGACGGAAATTTGTCTTTTATTATTTGAGCAAGGTGTGTTAGAATATAATGGGGACGATATCAGGAACCTGAGGAACGGGAGGGTTTCCGCCTACAGTTTTATGCGTGAGAAACTAACGAACCTTGAGATTACGCCGGGACAGCTCGCCCTTGAACCATGCAGCGGTTCCATTGTGATCACGGATGTACGGACAGGGGAACTGCTTGCGATGGTAACGTATCCGTCCTATGATAATAATATGCTGGCCAATAAGATTGATTACAACTATTATTCAAGATTATTGGAAGATAACGCAAGACCGCTGATTAACCGCCCAACACAACAGAGGACAACAACCGGTTCGACGTTTAAGCCGCTGATGTCTTTTGTCGGTTTTGGGGAAGGACGGATTACTACAACAACCAGGATCCAGGACCGGGGGGTATTCGAGGAGATTGACCCGTCACCGAAATGCTGGAAGTATCCGGGCTCGCATGGTTCCATAAATGTGACCAGCGCTATCCAGCATTCCTGTAATTATTTTTATTATCAAATCGGGTATGACCTGTCGCTGGATGCGAAGGGAAATTATAATGATGCGAAGGGGATTGCCACCATCCAGAAATATGCGGCAATGTTTGGACTGTCCGACTATTCGGGGGTTGAGGTTTATGAGGATATGCCGGAAATCTCAAACCGTGACGTTGTCCGCACGGCAATCGGCTACTACCATAATTTTGCACCAGTCCAGATTGCAAAATATATCACGACTGTGGCCAACAGCGGCATTTGTTATGACCTGACGCTTTTAGACCGCGTGATGGATAAGGATGGAACCCTTATCTATCAGAATGAACCGTCCGTCTACAACGAAATTACAATGTTCTCACCAGCCCAGTGGCACGCGGTGCAGCTTGGAATGTATAATGTGGTTAATACGACTACAAATTCCCTGAACCGGCTTTACGGTGACCTCGGGGTAAAGGTGGCAGGAAAAACCGGTACAGCGCAGGTAAGCACCACGCATCCGCATAATGCGCTTTTTGCTGCCTATGCACCGTATGACGACCCAGAGATAAGTGTTATCATTGTGGTCCCGAACGGCTATGCTTCTGCAAATGCAGCGTATATCGGCCGTGAAGTCATGGGATTGTATTTTAATGGGGAGAATAAGGAAGCCCTGCTTTCCGGTGAAATCAAGGCGGGGAACGCGACGACGATCCACATTTCTGATTAAATACATGGAGGAGGTACTTTATGGAAAATCCTGTTGTTATAAAGGGGAACAAACACGGAATTACTGTATTTCTCGATGCGAAACTTGATTTTGGGACGTTGAAAGAGCTTGTTGCAGAAAAATTCAGGGATTCTTCGAAATTCCTTGGGGAGGCTCCGGTTATCTTAGGGTTTGAGGGACGGCCGCTATTGCCTGAACAGGAAGTAGAGATACTTGATATTATCAATGCAAACTGCAATTTAAAAGTCGTTATGATCGATGACCACGATGCTGAGAGGGAAGAACGGTACAAAAAGCAGCTCGATGAAGTATTGATGGAAATCGACCGGGCACAGGGAGCTTTTTATAAAGGGAACCTGCGCTCCGGGCAGGAAGTTTTCTTTGAGAGCAGTGTTGTGGTGTTGGGGGATGTCCATCCCGGTGCTTCCGTTATTTCAAAAGGGAATGTGATTATTCTTGGTTCCCTGAAAGGACAAGTGGCAGCGGGCGCATATGAAAATGAGAATGCTTTTGTTTTTGCGACCGATATGTCGCCGGTCATGATACAGATTGCGGGGATAAGGGCACGCTGCTCGGATGAGCAGGGAAAAAATGGAAATAAAGGCATGAAATTGGCCTTCCTGGAAGAAGGGCGGATCTGCCTTGAGCCATTAAGTAAAAAGATATGGAATGATATCAGATTATAAGGAGGAATAATCGATGGGCGAAGTAATCGTTATTACATCAGGAAAAGGCGGTGTCGGCAAGACAACCACAACGGCAAATGTAGGAACAGGTCTTGCAAAACTGGAAAAGAAGGTTGTACTAATCGATACCGATATAGGACTCCGTAATCTGGATGTTGTCATGGGGTTGGAGAACCGTATTGTTTTTAACCTGGTTGATGTGATTGAGGGAACCTGCCGCATTAAGCAGGCCCTGATTAAGGATAAGCGTTACCCGAACCTCTACCTGCTGCCGGCGGCACAGACTAAGGATAAGACCTCCGTGACACCGGAGCAGATGAAAAAGCTTTGCGATGAGTTAAGGGATGAATTCGAATACATACTGATGGACTGCCCGGCAGGAATTGAGCAGGGCTTCCAGAATGCGATCGCGGGCGCTGACCGCGCCATTGTCGTCACAACGCCGGAGGTTTCCGCCGTGCGCGATGCAGACCGCATTATAGGGCTTTTGGAGGCACATGAGATGAAACAGACGCATCTATTGGTGAACCGTCTGCGCACGGATATGGTAAAGCGTGGCGATATGATGTCGAGTGACGATGTGGTGGAAGTTCTTGCAATTGATTTGATCGGCGTTGTCCCGGATGATGAGAATATTGTTATTTCAACCAATCAGGGCGAACCGTTAGTGGGCAATGATACGATGGCGGGAAAGGCTTTTATGAATATCTGTCACAGGTTAGTTGGGGATGATGTCCCATATCTGGACTTAAATGTGAAGAAAGGGATTTTCAGTAAATTGTTCAGCAAAAATTGAAGGAGGAAAAGATTCAATGCCAATGTTTGAGCTTTTCAAAAAGAAATCCTCCGGGGACACGGCGAAAAAAAGGCTGCAATTTGTGCTTTCCGCAGACAGGTCGGGGTGCACGCCGGAATTAATGGAATGTATCAAGAACGATATCATCGAAGTGCTGAGCAAATATGTCGAGATCGATACGGAGGGGCTTGATATCACGGTCAACCAGGTTGACAATGAGAACAGCAATGGCGGCCCCTCACTTTTTGCAAATATTCCGATTCGGGGAATGCGACATAGCAATTAAGGGAATGCTATATGTTTAAAAAGATATTTAATTTCAAGGAATACAATTTCAGGCATTATAATATGTCCATCCTGTTAGCGGCCTTTTTGCTTAGCTTTATCGGGCTAACTGTGATTGAGGTTGTGCAGGAGTCCGAGGACAGGCTTTATGAGAAGCAGATCCTGGGGCTTGTTGTTGGGATTATTATAGCTTTTTTTGTATCGCTTGCGGACTATCACTTTGTCTGTAAGTTCTATGTTCTGTTTTACTTTATCAACATGGGGCTTTTGCTTTACACAAAATTTTTCGGGAAAAGTTACCGTCAGGCGCAGCGATGGATTATGCTCGGGGGAGATCGCGGGATTACCCTGATGCCGTCCGAGCTTACAAAGGTTTTGCTGATCCTGTTTATCGCAACAATGTTTATGCGTTTTCACAAGAAGATTGATAAGTTTTATTTTCTTGTAATTATGTGCATCCTGGTGGCAATCCCACTGTATTTTGTTTTAGAGCAGCCCGATCTGTCTACAACGATCGCACTGCTTGTGATGTTTGCTGGTATGGTGTTTTTATCGGGGATTACCTATAAGATTATTATTCCGATCCTTGTGGTTGCGATCCCGGCATGTTTTGCGCTCTGGTGGTATATCCAACAGGACTTTCAGGTTCTTTTGCATGAGTATCAGCAGCAGCGTATCCTCGCCTTAAAAAACCCGGAACTTTATCCGGATTTAATGTACCAGCAGAATAATGCGGCAATCGCCATCCGTTCTGGCGGGCTTACGGGAAAGATGATGGTGGACAGTACTGGGGCAACCTGGAAATGTAAGGGTCTGGCAGCAATAGAAAGTGATTTTATCTACACAGCATTTGCGGAGGCATATGGTTTTATCGGGTGCTGTGTGGTAATTGGCCTGCTGTCCTATTTTGTGTTCCGCGCGTTCCAGACAGCAAGGCATTCAAGGGATTATCTTGGGATGCTGATTGCTGGGGGGATTGGGACATTAATCGGCAGCCAGACCTTTATCCATATCTGTGTGAATACATCCCTGTTCCCTAACACAGGTATCCCGCTGCCCTATGCAAGTTCGGGACTTAGTTCCCTGCTCGGGAATTATCTGATGGTCGGGCTGCTGTTAAATATTGGGTTACAGACGAAGAAAAAAGAGAAGGAAGATGAAAGTGTAGTATCCATATAGGCTTGGGTGGCCGGGAAGGATTCTTTACTATATGACGTTATGGCATGGACAGAAAGGGAGGGGTTACATGAACATTGGAATGATTGCACATGATGCCAAAAAGAAACTGATGCAGAATTTTTGTATTGCGTACCGGGCAATCCTCGCAAAAAATGAGGTTTATGCAACGGGAACAACGGGGCGTTTGATTGAGGAAGTAACAAATTTAAATATCCATAAGTATCTGGCCGGACATCTCGGCGGCGAACAGCAGATGGGAGCGCAGATTGAACACAATGAGATTGACCTGGTAATTTTTTTGCGTGATCCCCTTACACCAAAGTCCCATGAGCCAGATGTTAACAATGTGGTACAACTATGTGACACACATAATATCCCGCTGGCAACAAACCTGGCGACAGCGGAGCTTTTAATCAAGGCACTTGACCGCGGTGACCTTGAATGGAGGGAGGCTTACCGTTAGGGAATATGGGTGTTTTTCTAAAGTTCTTAAACAGGGCGGGACGAAAGATATTTCTTTTATCCCTCCTGCTTGTATCCGTTCTTTTTACCGGATGCAGCGGGGAAATACCGGCTGTCCCAATGCTGATTGGGGCAGCCGAAAAACCTTCCGTTAATATCCAGAAGACTTACCGCAGCGAAGCTTACGGGGGGGATATTGTGCTTTCTTTCCCGTCAGCCGGCCGCCCCGTACCGGATGGGATGGGAGGATCTGGTAGGACTTTGGATGGTATTACTGCCAAAGCAGCATTTCTTTTCAACATTACGGAAGGAAAAGTACTATATGAAAAAAATTGTTATGAAAAAATATATCCTGCAAGTACGACAAAACTCCTGACAGCTTATTTTCTTCTTTCCTACATAAAAGAACATGGCATACCACTTACGGATACTTATTGTATCACAGCGGATAACTGCGGGATTAAGCGGGTGGGGGCAAAGCTTTTCGGGTTTCGGAAGGGGGATGTTGTTTCGCTGGAACTTCTGCTAAATGCCCTGCTTGTTTACTCAGCAAATGATTCCGCCGTGGCAATAATCGAATTTATTGCAGCGCGGGAAGGAGCTTCCTACGACGAAATCATGCAGCGCATGAATGGGGTGGCAGCAGGGCTTGGGGCTACGCATACAAATTTTACAAATTCGCACGGGCTGCACGAATTGGGACATAAAACAACACCATATGACCTCTATCTGATTTTTGAAGCCTGCATGGGGTTTGAAGAATTCCTTCCGATTGTGGGCAAAGCCTCCTATACAGCCTCCTATACCGATGCAAACGGGACGGCAAAAGAACAAATCCTTGAGGCAACCAACCAGTATTATCTCGGTCTTTATACACCGCCGGAAGGTGTTACTGTCCTTGGTGGAAAAACGGGAAGTACTGGTGCAGCGGGCGACTGTTTTATCACACTGAGTAGCTGTAATGGGACGACTTATCTCTCTGCGGTATTTGGGGCAGCATCATATGAAGAACTCTATCAGCAGATGAACCTGCTGCTTGGGCTGGAGAAAGAAGACTGACAATTTACAAAAATTCTTGTTGAGTTTTTTTGTCGCATATACTATAATATAAATATACCAGTCTTGATTAAGGAGGAGTTTACGATGATACAGATTATTGCAGGTGAGAAGGGCAAGGGTAAAACAAAGATTCTTCTGGACAAAGTAAATGCGGATGTCCAGGAGGCAAAGGGCAGCATCGTGTATCTGGACAAGAGCACGAAACATATGTACGAACTGAGCAACAAGGTCCGTCTGATCAATGTACATGACTATTGTGTGGAGAATGCAAGTGAGTTCCTTGGTTTTATCTGCGGTATTATTTCCCAGGATCATGACCTCGAAAAGGTATACCTTGACAGTTTCTTAAAGGTTGCCTGCATCGGGGATGCGGATATGGAGCCGGTATTAAAGAAACTGGAGATGCTCTCAAACAAATTTGAGATTGATTTTGTCCTCAGTGTTTCGAAAAATGCGGATGAACTTACGGAGGATGCAAGAAAATACGTGACGGTTTCCCTGTAGTGTGGGATACCCCGTTTATTTGCAATTCCAAAAGGAAAGAAGGTGTGTTCATGGCACACCTTCTTTCCTTTTGGAATTGCGGTTTCCTATCAATATCCAAAATTTTACATATCGGTCTTTAAACGTCCGAAATAACTAAAGCCATAAATGGCCGCAATCCCGACAAGGGCGTAAATAATGCGGGAAACCATCGACATATTCCCGAAGATTACCCGGACAAGGTCAAAGCTGAAAAAACCGATCAGCCCCCAGTTAATCGCCCCGATTAAGATAAGGATAAGTGCTATGGTATCGACTACTTTCATAATGAACCTCCATTCCCTTGCTGTATCCGCTGTGACATAATCGGTCAAGCTGTGTTTATTATGTCTTAAAATGATGGAAATATACCCGGCATTTTTTAAATTCTCTCTTTCCATATACGGAGGTTTTGTGTATAATGGATGCGATATTAGAAGAAAGGCGGGGAAGAATTCAGTTTTGGCAAAGCAAAAAGTTTTGGTAAAACAAAACGGGCGAAAAAAGGTTATAAAATTTAAAAAGAGAAAAAATATCAATATCGGGACACTTATTTTTTTGTTTATAGCTGTTTATATTGTCCTGTTTGTCTTTTATTCTGCCAGGAAAACGCCGATGGCCATCTATGAAGTCCCGGAGGAGAACCTTTACAAGGATATGACGGTGACCGGTGTAATTACCAGGGAAGAGAAGCTTTATTATACGCCGGAGGCCGGCTATGTAAATTATTATTTTCGGTCAGGCAGCCGTGTCAGTAAAAATGCCTCGGTTTATTCCCTTGATGCGAACCGCTCGGTTTATGATATGCTTGGCGGTACGGGGGAGGTTTCTATGACAGAAGAGGATATTGCCGAGGTTAAGCGTATGATTTCATCCTTCCAGGGCAAGTATGACCCGGCGGACTTTTCGGCTGTTTATGAACTGAAGGAGAATTTAACCATTAAAGTCGGACAGATCTCGGATAACAACCTGCTTGACCGGATGCAGGATATGATTGATTCCACAGGGATTTCCAACGGATTCCGTTTTGTTAATGCGGACAGTTCCGGGGTTATCAGCTATACAAGTGATTCCCTTGACGGACTGACCGTGGACATGGTCAACTCTTCAACTTTTTCACAGGAAGATTATACTTCGTCCCCATTGCGTTCAAGTAAGCAGTACGCAGCAGGGGAGGCTGTGTACAAACTGATCGGGTCCGATGACTGGCAGATTGTATGCCCGCTGTCCATGGAACAGTATATGGAACTAAAGGAACGCACCAGCCTGCAGTTTACTGTAAAAAAGGATGATTTTAGTTTCCGGGCACCAGTGGAATTTACATTGCGTGGGAGCGATTATTATATGGTTATTTCCATGACACGCTATGGGACAAACTATCTGGAAGACCGTTTTTTGGAACTTGAGATTATGCTCTCTAAGGAGAAGGGCTTAAAAATACCAAGAACAGCCCTTACAACAAAAGATTTTTATATGATCCCGCTACAATATTTTACGGTGGGGGGGGACTCTAATGATACCGGGTTGTATGTGGTAACGTACAGTGCACAGACGGGGCAGCCGGAATACCGTTTTATGCCGGCGGAGATTTATTACCAGGACAGCGATTTTGCCTATGTGGACAAGGAAGCCTTCCTTGCACAAACCACCATCTATTGTGCGGATACGCAGGAAACCATGCCTCTTGCCCAGATATCAACACTGGAAGGAGTTTATCAGGTTAACCGTGGTTATGCGGTATTTAGACGGATTGAGCGTGTGGAGGAGAACGGGGATTATGTCGTGGTTGCAAAGGGGACATCCCGCGGCATTTCCGTATATGACCATATTGCCCTAAATGCGGAGAATGTAGTGGATTCCTCCATTATATACTAACAATAAAAAAACAAGATTACTAGGAAAGGCAGTGATTTTTTGGAAAATTTGGAAAACAGGATTGCGGAAAATATCAAAAAGGTCAGGGAACGCATTGCAGGGGCAGCAGGGCGCGCCGGAAGGGATGCTTCGGAAATCACACTGGTTGCCGTGAGCAAGACCAAACCGGTATCGGTTATAGAGGCGGCTTATCGGGCAGGAGAACGTGTGTTCGGTGAAAACAGGGTTCAGGAACTTTCCGAAAAATTCCCGGTACTTCCAAATGATATTGCCTGGCATATGATTGGACATCTTCAGACAAATAAAGTAAAGCACGTACTTGGGAAGGCTGTCCTGATCCATTCCCTTGACAATATAAGGCTTGCGCAGACGATCCAGGAAGAAGCCCAAAAAAGGGATCTGCTTTGTCAGGTGCTTCTTGAGGTTAATGTTGCCGGGGAGGATTCAAAATTCGGCCTGCCGCCGCAGGGAGTGGAAGAATTTGTCAGGCAAATAGCAAAATTTGACAGAATTCGTGTAAAAGGGCTTATGACAGTGGCACCATTTACCGAAAAACCGGAGGAAAACCGAAAATATTTCCGCCAAATGAAGCGATTAGCTGTTGACATATCCGGGAAAAACATTGATAATGTCAGTATGGAGGTTTTATCCATGGGAATGACCGGGGATTTTGAGGTCGCAGTGGAAGAAGGGGCGACGATGGTGCGGGTCGGAACCGGGATCTTCGGTGAACGGGGTTATCATTAAATAAATAGACAGGAGTGATCGTATGGCAAACATTATCAGGAATTTCATTGACTCATTGCACCTTGCGGATGATGACGAAACGGATGAGGAATATGAAGAGTACTTGATGGAAACAAACGAAAAGGAACGCCGACGGGGAGAAAAGCGTGGGAACCGTCGTTTTGAGCAGGATGACGAAGAGGAAGAGGAGGTCAGTTACCGCCCGAACACCTCGAATTTCAGTGACTTAAAACGCGAGCGCACGCAAAAGGCGGAACGGTCACAGACGCAGAAAAAAGTAGTTCCATTCCGCGGTGGAAGTGTTGGCAGCCTTAGCAACGCAATGGGAATTAAAGTAATGAAACCGACCAGTTTTGATGATTCCCAGGCTATCTGTGATGTCCTGCTTGCGGGCAAGTCAACGGTTATCAACCTAGAAGGTCTTCATGCCAAGGTAGAAGACGCGCAGCGTGTGATGGATTTTGTATCCGGTGCGGTCTATGCGGCAAACGGAAAGCTGCATCAGGTTTCAGAATACATATTTATTGTATCACCGGAAAATGTTGATATCTCCGGGGATTATCTTGATATGATCCGGCAGGACGGTTTTGAAGTACCGACGCTTAGCAGGAAGTAACGTATGGATACAAAAAAAGATGAGCTGATTTTTGTCAGGCATATGGAAGAACTGGCAAAATCAGCTTATTATAAGGGGATCAATATATATTCTGATTTCTGCACCCTGGCACAGCAGGGACTTGTTGCGCAGCAGGTTTTTCCTGTACCATATTCTTTTTACGGTGGTTTTGCGGATGCGGAGCGTATCAAGGTTGGTTTCCATGGGGGACTGACCGGGCATAAAAGGATTGCACCGGATGAATTTAAGGAAGACTATCCCCTGTGCATGGTGGAAATTCGTCCTCAAAATGTGAAATTTGCTGAGGAACTGACGCACCGGGATTATCTTGGCGCGATCTTAAATCTCGGAATCGACCGCAGCACGACGGGGGATATCCTGCCCGTTCTGGATGCGGTCTATCTGTGTTGTGACCCGATGATTGGAAATTTTCTGTGTGAAAATCTAATACGTGTACGCCATACCAGTGTGCGGGTATCCATTTGTGACCAAATCCCGGATACCCTAAAGCGTCCCACAGACCGTATCCATGCCAACGTTGCTTCCCTTCGACTTGACGCTGTTGTTGGTGCGGCTTTTCATCTCTCCAGGGGAAATATGGCTGGTCTTATTTCCTGTGGGAAGGTTATGGTAAATGGGCGGGAGGTATTGCAGGGTAGTACTGCCGTAAAGGACGGGGATGTTATTAGTGTACGGGGATTTGGAAAATTCCGTTACGTCGGTATGGAAGGGACAACGAAAAAAGGGCGTCTTTTTATAACTTTGGAAAAGTATCAGTAAATTTGCAGAATAGAGGAGGCTTTGAATGCTTACACCAGTTGAATTGCAGAACAAGACGTTTAAGTCCGGCGGACTCGGTTATGATAAAAAGGATGTGGAACAGTTTTTCCGCGAAGTGACAGACGAGTTTGCGCGTCTGTATAGCGAAAATATTGATTTGAAGGATAAGGTGGATGCCCTGAATGAAGCGTTGCAGCGCTATAAAACAATGGAAAGTACTTTGCAGAGGGCTTTGGTTTTAGCGGAAAAAACAGCGGAAGACACAACGCAGGCTGCAATACAGAATGCGCGCAATATCGAGAAGGAAGCCCAGTTAAAGTCCCAGGTTATTATGGCGGATGCAAGAAATGAACTGGAACATGTGCGCATGCAGACAATGTCACTCTTGCAGCAGTTTGAAAAGTATAAGCTTCAGTTTAAAAGTCTTGCTGCCGCACAGATTGAACTTTTAGAAAGTGAGAGTTACGCAATCAATGCGGACAGGCTGGAAGATTTTTATAATACGGACCGCCCCGCACTTTCGCGTGTGGAAGAACACCCGCACAAACGGCAGAACAGGATAGAAGAGAAAGGTTCTAGCAAGGAGAATCTCTTTAAAGGAAGCCCAGTAGAGGAGCGGCAGCAGCAGAGTATATCCAGACAGGCGGAGGGGATTTCCCTAGATTCCCTGGAAAAGGATTTTGGCCGCAGTGAGGAGATGCCTTCCCGGTTTGCCCGCAAGCAGTCGGGAAAGGGTTCTGTCCGCGGTGAACGGAGTGAGGGCGGATCTTACTGGCCGGATGGAAGGTTCCCTGGCCGGGCGGTTGGAAAAGCGGATGGGAAGACAACGGAAAAGAAATCTGCGGATATTTTACCTAGGCAGGGCGAAGAGGAACAGGATGAGGAGGAATTTGATTTTATAGATCTGTAAAAATATATTAATGGGAGATAAAAGAATTTTTTATGCTACAGGGAAAGTTAGATGTTTTTTTTGAAGGAAAACCAGGATATGATATTTTGCTTGAACAAAGTTATGCGGATCTTAAAGGGCGTTTGTGCACAATGGGGCTTTCAAACCGCAAGGTATGTATTGTAACGGACACAAATGTGGCAAAATACCATTTGGATGATGTGGTCAAGTGTATAGAGGGCGCGGTGGGAAAGGTAGTCACTTTTTCTTTTGCAGCGGGCGAGGAGCGTAAGAATCTTGATACGGTACAGACGCTTTATGCTTTCCTGATTGAGGAGGGATTTGACCGGGGCGATGTCTTAGCGGCACTTGGCGGTGGCGTAGTGGGTGACCTGACTGGTTTTGCTGCGGCAACTTATTTGCGCGGGATCCGTTTCTTCCAGCTTCCGACCTCCCTCTTGGCAATGGTGGATTCGAGCATTGGCGGGAAAACAGGGGTTGATTTTAAGGCATATAAAAATATGGTCGGGGCATTTTATATGCCGCAGTTTGTTTACATGAATATAACAGCATTAAAAACGCTTCCAGAAAGGGAATACCGCTCCGGTTTTGGTGAAATTATTAAACATGGACTGATTAAGGACCGGGAGCTTTACAACTGGCTTGATAGGAACAGGAAGGGACTTTTGGGGCTGAGTCCCGAACTTGTAACAGAGATGGTGTACCGCAGCCTGCTTGTGAAAAAAATGGTTGTGGAACGTGACCCAAAGGAAAAAGGGGAGCGCTCTCTTTTGAATTTCGGCCATACTCTCGGCCATGCAGTGGAGAAGCTCAAAGGATTTTCACTTTTGCATGGGGAATGTGTTTCGCTTGGGATGGCAGCAGCCCTTCAGATTTCCGTGCGCCGCGGAAACCTTGAGGCAGAAGAAACAGAGGGGATTTTACAGACGCTTTCCTCCTTTGGGCTTCCGGTTATAACAGAAGGATTAAAGGCTTCTGACCTTGTAAAGGTTGCCATGAAGGATAAGAAAATGGATGCAGGACAGATCCGCTTTATCCTGCTTCGCACGGTGGGGGAGGCCTATGCGGATATGACCGTGACACAGAAGGAAATGGAGCAGGCGGCTGAATTCCTGCTTGGCGGAGGGAACTTATGAAGGCAACGGTCAAAAGATATATAATACACTTCGTTCTTCTTTTTTTGCTGGTTGGACTTGACCAGTTTACCAAGATATGGGCAAGGGGAAGCTTAAAGGGAGGAACGGATCTTACGGTGCTCCCCGGGATATTAAGTTTCTCGTACCTGGAAAACCGCGGTGCGGTCTGGGGAATCTTCCAAAATAAGACCACTTTCTTAATCCTGCTTACCGCTGCTATTTTTGTGGTTGTCCTTTTTTTGTACTTTAAACTTCCGGCTAAAAAACGGTATAACCCGGCAAGACTTTTGCTTGTTTTTATTGCCGCTGGCGGGCTTGGGAATATTATAGACCGTATACTATTCGGATATGTGACTGATTTTATCCGCTTTGATTTTATAAATTTTCCGGTGTTTAATGTGGCAGACATGTATATTACGGTCTGTGAGGTAATTGCGCTGGTTTTGGTACTTTTTGTGTACCGTGATGATTTGGATGGTAAGGAAGGCAGGCAGGAGGAATCGTCGGATGGAATATCCAGATTTTGATGGGGCGGAATATTTTTCCCTTATGGTGGGCGAAGAATTTGACGGTTGGCGTACCGATAAGCTGCTCTCCAAGCAATGGGAAGAACTATCCCGCTCATATATCCAGAAATTGATCGGGGAGGGGAGGGTGCTTGTAGCAGGTCGTACAGTGAAGGCCAGTTATCCGGTACAAACAGGGGATCCTATCGAAGTTTTCCTTCCAACCCCGACCACTCTTAAGCTTGCGGCGGAAAATATCCCGTTAGATATTCTCTATGAAGATAGTGATGTAATACTGATCAATAAGGGGAAAAATATGGTGGTGCATCCTGCTGCCGGGCATTATACCGGGACGCTGGTCAATGCATTGTTATACCATTGTAAGGGGAATCTGTCCGGGATTAACGGCGTGCTGCGCCCCGGAATTGTACACCGTATTGACCAGGATACCACCGGTGTCATTGTGGCATGTAAAAACGACAGGGCGCACCAGTCACTTTCCGAACAGCTTAAAGTCCACTCTATTACCAGGAAATACAATGCAGTTGTACATGGGGCATTTCATACGGGGGAAGGGCGGATTGAAGGGGCGATTGGCCGCCATCCTTCTGACCGGAAAAAAATGGCGGTAAATGAGAAAAATGGGAAACCGGCAGTTACAAATTATACGGTTTTGGAAAATTTTGCAAATTGCTTTGCACATGTTGAATGCTGCCTGGAAACAGGTCGGACACACCAGATCCGTGTCCATATGGCATGGATCCATCATCCATTGCTTGGCGACAGGGTTTATGGTCTTAAGAAAGAGCCTTTTTCCCTTAATGGGCAGGCACTACATGCCAGGGTATTAGGATTTATCCATCCATCCACGGGAAAGTATATGGAATTTGAAGCGCCACTGCCGGAGTATTTTACCGGGCTTTTGGGAAAGTTAAGGAATTTGGGGTAAGACATGAAACGGAATGCAATCGAAAAATTGATTGATTGGAAACAGGGAGGGCATAAGCAGCCCTTCTTTCTTTCAGGGGTACGCGGCTGCGGGAAAACTTACCTTGCGATGGATTTTGCAAAATCTTTTTATGAGGGGGCACTGTACCTTAATTTTGAGATGAAAAACGCACAGGGGACAGCCTTTTTGGATGGGATGGGGCAAATGAAATCCTTTGCTGATGTAACAGCATGGATCTGCCGTATTTTTGATGTGCCAAAAGAATTTCTTGACCGTTTTCTTATTGTGTTAGATGAGGTGTATGAGGAACAGAAGTTGTGGGATTTCCTGCTTTCCCTCTGCTCTAAGTGCGGGGAACCCGATACTGGGCTTCCTTCTGCCGGGATATTAATGATTTCAAGCCGTATGCCAGAACTTCCGGAATTTTTTTTGCATCTTAACCTCTATCCGCTCCAGTTTGATGAATTTCTTTCTGCAACCGGACAGGAATGGTACGGTGAGGTAATCCGAGGGCATTTCCATACAAACCACCGTGTACCGGGAATTGTCCATGAAGAATTGATTGACCGGTTTGGTGATTACCTGTGTACCGGGGGAATGCCAGCAGCAGTGAACGAATATCTTTGTTTTGAGCGTGGGGATAATCTGCCGGAAATACACCGGGCATATCTGGGACATATTCTGTACGATATCTACCGCTGCTATGGGGAGGGTGAGGCTCTTAGAATGTCGCAGGTGCTTCATATACTGCCCATCCAGCTTTGTAAGGAAAACCGGAAATTCCAGTACCGCTTGATCCGGCGGGGGGCAACAAAAACTCTTTATCAAAGGGCAATACAGGAATTGTGTAAGGCACAGTTCATCCGTCTTTGCGCCAGGGAAGGATACGAGGGGAGTTTTAAGGCATTTCCTTCGGATCTCGGGCTGTTACATGCCTTAGCGGCACAGGTGGGGGTGAACTGGTCAGGGTCGGGGACAATGGGTATTTTATCCGGATCGCGGGAGGGGAGGGGAGTTGATCGGCCTGTTTTAGAATGTTATGTGATGGAATCACTCTGTGCATGTGGTTATCAGCCAAAATTTTGGGAGTCTGCCTCACAGGCTCGCCTTGATTTTTTGATTGACATGCAGGGGTACATGATACCTGTTGAGGTGAAAACTGCCGATAATACGAGATCAAAGAGTGTAAATATTTATCGGGCATCACATGAGATTCCATATTCGCTGAAAATATCAAAAAACAATTTTGATATTTCTAACAATATCCGTACTATCCCATACTATGCGGTGTTTTGTTTGTAAGTGTAAAGGTACGGGGGAATGAACCAGAATTTGTAAAGGAGAAAGGACATGCCATTTTTATTGATCTTAAATTTAATTACTCCATTTGTTATGATTTTAGTTGGGTCTATCTTAAAGAAATCCCCGGTATCCGATATGAAGTCGCAAAATGGATATAACACACCGACTTCACGGAAATCTCAAGCACATTGGGACTATGCCCAAAGTATCGCACCCGATATTTTTATATCCTTAGGGAAAATACTGGGAGTAGTTGAGATTAGTTTAAGTGTAATCATGTTTTTATTTCATGTTTCAAGTAAAGCTGCCCTCCTTGTTGGAGGCTGTGTAGGGATTGGCTTTTTGCTTTTCGGATTTTATAAGACGGATTCAGAAATTAAAAAAATGTTTATGGAGGACTAAATCCTGGTCTAAACAGTTGAAGTGCTTGACAGTTTATGAACAATATAGTAAAATTATATTACGATTGTATTACGATTTTGTAACATAATTAAAGGGGCAATTATATCTGTTTGATCCTGTGTTTTGGTGGTTTTGACATGTTTATGGTATTGTGTTTTTGGTATGTTATTCTACAGGTGTAGTGATTTTTGAGTACTAAGGAATATGGGCGTGCATTTATTCTTTCCTTTTCCACCCCGTAGCATTGCATAAATCATTTAGGAGAGGTTTTGAAACAATGACGGACATTAAGTTGCATGAAGGTGAATTGAATATTATGGAACTTCTATGGTCGAATAAATCCCTGGCAGCAAAGGATATCGCTAAAATTATTAAAGAATATGTTGGCTGGGAAAAGAATACTACTTACACAGTGATTAAGCGCCTGGTTGAAAAGGGTGCCATACGAAGGGAGGAGCCGGGGTTTATCTGTAGGGCAGCAGTTTCCAAAAAGACAATCCAGTTTACTGAAACTAAACATCTTTTGGACAGATTTTATAGTGGTTCCCTTATTACTTTCTTTTCTGATTATCTTGGGAACCAGACATTAAGTTCAGAGGAACTGGCCGAATTAAAGAATATTATAGTGCGGCAAAAGAATGTGCAGGAGGGCAGCAGTGTATGATAACTTTAGCTGGAAATATGAAATATCCGGAATTCTTAAGACAGGGTGGGGTGATCGGGTGTGTCGCCCCATCTTTTGGCTGTAATATAGAACCATACTATTCTGCATTTCAAAATGCCTGCGAACGTTTTCGTTCCATGGGATATGGAATTGATCTTGGCCGTAACTGTTTTAGTGGGGATGGAATTGGGATTAGCAGCTCTCCGCAAAACTGCGGATTGGAACTTACTGATTACTATCTTTCTGAAAAAAATGATATCCTGCTTTCGTGCGGCGGTGGGGAACTTATGTGCGAAATATTGGATTATATTGATTTTAAACGCTTGGAAAAGGCTGCTCCAAAATGGTATGTTGGTTATTCTGACAATACAAACTTTACTTTTCTCTTAACTACAATATTGGAAACTGTTTCTATTTATGCACCATGTGCACCGGCTTTTGGAATGGAACCATGGCATGAGAGTATAAAGGATCTCTGGGATCTTTTACATGGAAGGAAATTACAGTTTATCGGGTACCAAACTTGGGAAAAGGAGTCCATTAAGACCCCGGAACAACCTTTGACACCTTATCATGTTACAGAGCCAAGGATTTTAAAGGTTTTTCAAGGAGGGCAGCAGGAGGGGGAGAAGAGTCAGGGGCAGGGGGATGGAAAAAATTCGTTTACAGCCATTTTCATAGAAGGACGTGTTTTAGGCGGATGCATGGATTGT
>CAMWUU010000010.1 GCA_947177515.1 uncultured Lachnospiraceae bacterium | reverse complement strand
TTGCAAGCATTGCCAGGATGACCACCGAAATCCATCCAATCACCACTTCTGCAATATTGATAGCAATCACACCCGCATTGATATCCAGTGAAAAAAACTGATGCAGAACCATCTGTACTGTTTCCAAAAACTGGTCAACTTCTACAAAACGCGCCGCCACTGCAAAAACATCCGCAAACGCCACGATGCCAAAGACCGCCGAAGTCAGGACAATCTGGATCATAGCCGATAATATTTTAGCACCCATAACGGAAAAGGTACTTTCAGGCACCATAAACAGCATATAACTTTGCTTCGTCCTCAGATCATTATTATAGGTCATAATGCATTCAAAAGATACATAAAAAATCCCCGCAAAGGCCAGGATGGCAAGAAAAAGAACCGCCCGCATTGTTGTTTCCGCTTTCACCACAATAACACCATACAGAAAATAGATCTCCAGCAGTAAAAGAAGTGCAAGAAGCAGGAATTTTGACATAAGCTGCTTGCGGAATTCATATTTCATCAGTTTTAACATATTATCTCCCCCATTCCATAGAATCGTGCGCACAACACACATTTAACTTAGGTATTCAGGCATAAATCTCCTTGTAAAGATCCACAATGGTTTTTCCATGCTGTTTCCTCAGTGTTTCCGCCTCCCCGGAAAGCACAATACTGCCCTCCTTTACAAAAACCGCATCGTCAATAATCTTCTCCAGTTCATCCACCAGATGGCTCGACATAACAATTGTCGCATTCTTGCCCGCGACCTCCATAACCGAATCAATAATCTGCTCCCTCGCAATGATATCAATACCATTTAACGGCTCGTCAAGCAGATAAAGGGAAGCACGGCGCGCCAATGTTGCCGCAAGCTTAAGTTTTGCGGCAAGTCCGGATGAAAGCGTTTTTGCCTTATCCTGCATGCGAAGCCCCAGGCGTTCCACAAGAATTCCATATTTTTCCATATCAAAATCTTCAAAAAAATCCTGGTAATATTTCCCGACATCCTTCGCCGTCATATAGTTATAAAAAAAAGGCTCCGTAGACATATATGCGATATGCTTTTTCGACTCCTTCCCGACTGGCTGTCCAAAAAAAGTGATGGTACCCGCATTGGGCGCAATCAGCCCGGCCACCATCTTCATCCAGGTAGTCTTGCCACTTCCGTTTGGACCGAGCAGTGCACAGACACGTCCCTCCCCAATCGACAGGCTGATATCACGCACCGCCGTTTTTCCCAGATATTTTTTCTCCAGATTCCTGCATTCCAACATAATATAACCCCCTTCCAAACTTATTACAGTTTACACCACTTTATGGTATTTGGCAAGCTGGGGCAGTTAATTTTTCCTTATAATTTGGTTAGAATCCATATTTCACTATATATTTCGATGATATAATTATATTTTTACTTAAATGTAACAATTTGGGGCTTGTTTTCTTTTCACCCATGCTTTATAATAAACAGTTAGGAAATAACAGGCTTTAATAAAAATGAGATATGGAGGTATCTATGAAACATGTAATCAGCCCGCTCGATCTTTCCATGGAAGAGCTTTCAGACATCCTCTCCCTTGCAGAAAACATCCTGCACGACCCGAAAAAATATTTCGGATGCTGCTACGGAAAAAAACTAGCTACTCTTTTTTATGAACCAAGTACCAGAACCCGCCTAAGCTTCGAAGCTGCAATGCTAAATTTGGGCGGGAGCGTACTTGGTTTTTCTTCTGCCGATTCCTCCTCGGCTGCAAAAGGCGAAAGTGTATCGGACACCATCCGCGTTGTTTCAAGCTACGCCGATATCTGCGCAATGCGCCATCCCAAAGAAGGGGCTCCTTATGTTGCCTCCATCCACTCCTCCATCCCAGTCATCAATGCGGGGGACGGAGGACACAATCATCCAACCCAGACCCTTACTGACCTGTTTACTATAAAGACACTAAAAGGCCATCTCGACCATCTGACCATTGGTTTTTGCGGCGATTTAAAATTTGGCAGAACCGTCCACTCCCTGATTGGCGCGATGGTGCGTTATCCTAATTCCCGTTTTGTCCTGATCTCGCCGGACGAGCTTCGTATCCCGACCTACCTGCGCGAGGAAGTCCTAGAGGCAAATAATATCCCATATCAGGAAACAAAGGCACTCGAGGAGGTAATGCCAGAACTTGATATCCTTTATATGACCCGCGTACAAAAAGAGCGTTTCTTCAACGAGGAAGACTATATCCGATTAAAGGACAGCTTCATCCTCGACGCTGCAAAAATGCAGTATGCAAGGGAAGATATGCTAATCCTTCACCCTCTGCCGCGCGTTAACGAAATCGCCTCCGAGGTGGATGATGACCCGCGCGCTGTCTACTTCAAACAGGCAGAACTCGGTGTATATGTGCGCATGGCACTGATTATGACCCTGCTCGGAATCACAGTTGAATAAACAAAATCAGCAGATCCCCGTAACTGCACCGATTCAAATTGAGGACGGAGAGGGGCATCTGCGGAACGAATCATCTACAATCAGCGGACCCCCGTAACCGCACCGATTCAAATTGGGGACGGAGAGGGGCATCTGCGGAACGAATCATCTAAAATCAGCAGATCCCCATAACTGCACCGATTCAGATTGGGGACGGAGAAGGGTATCTGCGGAACTATAATTAGGAGATAAATATTATGTTGAATATTGGTGGTTTAAATGAAGGCGTTGTTATCGACCATATCAAGGCGGGCGGCGCAATGAAAATATATGAATACCTGAACCTAGAAAAACAAGACTGCAGCGTTGCGATCATCAAAAATGCCAAAAGCAGCAAAATGGGAAAAAAAGACATTATTAAAATTGAGGGACCAATCACCCTAGACCTTGACATACTCGGTGTCCTTGATCCCAACCTCACGCTTGATATCATAAAAGCCGGAAAGATCGTTGAAAAACGCAACCCGAACCTGCCCGTACAGGTAACCGGCATTATCCGCTGCAAAAACCCCCGCTGCATCACCTCAGTCGAACAGGAACTTTCGCACCGCTTCCGTCTAGCAAGCAAGGAAAAAGGCCTCTATCGCTGTATTTACTGCGAACAGGCATACAAACGCTAAAAAAATAAAAACCAACAAAAAGGGAGTCCCGTAAGACTCCCTTTTTGTTGGTTTTACTACCTTTCTAGCTGCCGCCCTAACAAACCCTAGCGAAACGCAGCCTCATTCCAGCGCAGCTCATTCTTAAAATTCCGGATTGTCGTATCCCTATCAATATAAACACACTCAATCCCCATCATGGCTCCCCAGTCACCCATCTGCTCCGCCGTCAGGTCAAGCGAGAAAGCCGTGTGATGGGCACCTCCGGCCAAAATCCATGCCTCCGCCCCTGTTGCAAGGTTTGGTTCCGGCCTCCAGAGCGCACTCGCCACCGGAAGGTTTGGCATCGCCTTCTCCTGCTTTAAGGCTTCCACATCGTTGATAATCAGGCGGAACCTAGTACCCAGATCCACAAGCGAGCAGGCAACCCCCCTGCCCGGTTTCGTTGTAAAAACAAGGCGCGCCGGATCTTCACGGTTCCCCATACTAAGCGGCATTACCCGGATCGCAGGCTTGCCCTCTGCGATGGATGGGCAAACCTCAAGCATATGCGACTGTAAAATCGCCTCCCTGCCCGGTTCAAAATGATAAGTGTAATCCTCCATAAATGAAGTCCCATTAGTCAAACCCGCGGACATAATCTTCATCAATCGAACCATTGCCGCCGTCTTCCAGTCCCCCTCAGCACCAAAACCATAACCATCCGCCATCATCCGCTGCATCGCAAGACCCGGAAGCTGTTTTAAACCGGAAAGCATCTGAAAACTTGTTACAACCGCATGGTAATCATGTTCTTCTACAAATTTGCGGAAACCAACCTCGATTGCTGCCTGTTCCCTCACATGTGCTTTGAATTCTTCCGGATCCCGCCCGTCAAGAATCAAGTCATAAGAATCATAATACTCCTGCAAAAGCGCGTCCACCTCTCCTTTTGGCGCACTCTGCACATACTCTGCTACATCCGTAATATTATAAGCATCAATTTCCCATCCAAATTTTACTTCCGCCTCAACTTTATCACCTTCGGTTACCGCCACATCGCGCATATTGTCGCCGACACGCAGTACACGGATATGACTGCTCTCCATCACGCCAACCGCCGTGCGCATCCACGAACCAATACGCTCCTGCACCTTTTTATCACCCCAATGGCCGACAATTACCTTGCGTTCAATCCCCATCCGGCTCACAATATGCCCAAACTCCCGGTCACCGTGAGCAGACTGGTTTAAATTCATAAAGTCCATATCAATCGTATCATATGGGATATCACGGTTAAATTGTGTGTGCAGGTGTAAAAGTGGCTTGCGGTATTCCTGCAAACCCAATATCCACATTTTCGCCGGGGAGAAGGTATGCATCCAAGTAATAACGCCCGCGCAGAGTTCGTCCGCATTCGCCTCATTAAAACAGCGGCGGATCGAGGCGGAATCAATCAATGTCGGCTTTAAAACTACTTCAAACGGCAGAATACCGGACTTGTTTAACTCCTCCACAATCACACGGCTGTGCTCTGCTACCTGCACAAGTGTTTCCTCTCCATACAGATCCTGCGACCCTGTCGCAAACCAAAACTGATATTTCTTTGTCTTAATCATAATAATCCCCTTTCTTATTTTCCATTCTGCATATGTCCCAATGCCCCTTCATTCTGCAATATTCTATTCCACGTTTCCTTACCATGCATGGACACATACTGTTTTTTAGCCCCGCTATATCCTCCCATACCCTTTTTTTTGCAATATGCGGACATATTTCCACAAAACACCCTGTTTTATACAAAGCTCCTTACGGTCAGTCTTTGTTTTCGCTTCTTTGAGTGTTTGACTGCCCACACCCCGATACCTGCATCGTTGCGTCCAGTCAGCGCAACCGTACTGCCGCCTTCCTCGCGGTGTGTCGCATACAGCGCGCGAAGCTTCTCCAGCGCACCGCCAATCACCACCTCTAGCCATCCCGTCTGCCCGTCATATGACCAGGAACCTGTCAGGTCTGCGACCTTAAGACTGCCATCTGCCCTTAATTCCATGGAAACTGGCTGTTCACACAGGCGCTTAACATCCAGCACAAAATCAATCCGCTGATAAATGCCAAAAAGCAGGTCCCTTGGCACAATTTCCTCCGTTTCCCCCGCATACAGGCAGGGACTCACCGCTGGCCAGCCTTCCTTATCAAACACCATGCGCCGGACATTTAAGGTGGATATACGGGGATCTTGTTCATAGCGTGCATGGCATACCATAAACCAGCCGCTTTCGGTTTCCAACACGGAATTATGCCCAAGTGCCAGAAAACCAGTCCCCTTTTTCAGACTGTACCCCGTTGTAAGTTTTAACCCCACATGGTTCGCCGGATAAGCCATATCGTCCATCCGCCGGCCATTATAGTCAACATAGGGACCGGACAGAGTTCTGCTTCGGCCAACCCTGACATTATAAACATTGCTTAGCGAGTCGTAGGAAACAAAAAGATAATAGTAACCATTCCTTTTATTATAATGTATATAAGGTCCTTCAACCGCAGTATCGCAGCTTTTTCTGGCGCGGCAGGCCAGAACTTTTCCGTAACCCTCCTCATCCGGCAAACCGCTCTTTGCATCGAGGTGGAGCAAACGGATCCCACCCCAGAAAGAACCATAAACAAGATAATATTCCCCCGTTTCCTCCTCACGCACCGGATTGGCATCAATCGCATTAACCGGGGAATCCGGCGTTGTGTGTACAGCAATACCCCGATGTAGAAATGGTCCTTTTGGATTATCCGCAACCGCAAGTCCAATCACTGAATTTTGCGACCCAAAGGTTGATGCCGAGTAATATAAGCGGTACTCATCACCCACCCGGATTAAATCAGGTGCCCAAATATTGCGGACACCGGTAAGTTCCTTTACCTCCCTAGGAATCTCCTTCAGCGCGGTTCCGACATACTCAAAATGAATTAAATCCTTTGATCGCCTGATCTGCCCGCCAATCCCTTCCCGGAATCTTGGTGCGGTATCAGTCGAGTAGGTATAATAGTATTTGCTTTTTTCATCATAAAATATCGCGGGATCATGCGAAAATAAACCGCCATCCTTCGATTCCATATCCAATCCCCCAATTCTGTTAACAGCAAAGCCAATTCCATATTGCACACATCGCCCGCATATCAGTACAAACGTCAAATGCGTAAACCAATCCCCCTATGTGTGCAAAAAACGGGACTACAGCAGCAAATCTGCCGCTGCAGTCCCCCTGATTTCCTTCCTGTTTCCTCACTACTGGGTAATTTCCTCGTAATTCAGTTCAATACCAAGCAATGCATAGGTTTCTTTTGCCATTTTAAGTGCCTGCTGATTGTACTCAAGCGCTTTTGCTGCCATCTCTGCCGCATAGTCATGTGCGTTCTTGCCCTGGTCGCGCACTAAAACCTCAACATCAGTATCATCCACCGCATGGCGGTACACACCGTCGATAAATGCCTGGAAGCCCGGGATCTGAACATCACCGAACGGAACTGGCCTGGTCACATTCTTAAAGAAAGCATCAAAATACTTGCCGTACTTCTGGTCTTCCTCCTCCGTTACCAGCAAGCCGCCGTACTTAGGATCTTCCACACTCTGGTACTTCCTTTCCTTCCCGGTCGGGAAAAAACTCTGGGTAAACTCTTCCCAGATATCCGCATCAAGAGTAATAGGTGCCGGCATGGAAAGACGGAACGCCGATGTGCCTGCATCATCCACTATGGTCTTGTACGCCTCAAGCTTTGCCTTCCAGCCTTCTACGCCCCAGCCCATCCACTTTAAGAGCTCGTAAGCCTCCCTCGGATACTTGGTACTGGTAGAAACGGAACCCATATCCAGCACGCCGAATGTTGTGCCTGCAGTATTGGTTGGTACGCAGTACGGTACCCACTCCATACCCTTATCCCTGTATTCCGGAGTATCAAAAAGATTGATATAGGTCCAGAACGCATCAATCTGCCAGGTAAGCTTACCTGTATATGCAGCCCACATGGAAGCATCACCCGTCCAGGCCTCGTTCTCAGGGGTATTCCCATACGGTGCACGATAGCCGGAATTAATCAGGTCTGCCCACTGGTTAACGCCGTCCGCCCAGACCTCCATATTAAAGCGGTGGCCATCCCAGCCGAACTCACCAATACAATCCGGGTTGTTCGCAATCGGATAATATGTGATCGGCGTATGGAACTCATTAAACCCATAAATCTGGTCTGCCGCACTTGTACCCGCCTTTACAGAAGCAACCCAGTCCTCCCACTTCCAGTTTTCCGGATCCGGGATCGGAATATTGAGTTTCTCAAATACTGCAAGGTCAGCATACATAACATCCGGGAAATATTTCATCGGAGTTGCAAGTTTCTTATCGGTTCCAAAGTATCCAATCTTATAGTCATTTAACGAAGTTAAAAGGTTCTGGTTCTCCGGGTCATTCTCCCAATAATAGGTGAAATCGCCGTAAAAACCATTTGAAAGACCAAAGTCACAGTTTCCAAGCACCATATAACAATCCGGCACCTTGCCCGCATTGATCATATTTAAGAGTGTATCATTGTAACCGTTAAGCTCAAATACCTGGGTCTTTACCTTAATGTTCGGATACTTCTTCATAAAGGCATCCGCCACGTGCTTTACAACCAGGTCATTGTCAAAATGCATATAGGTAAGTTCAATTTCCTCCGTTGTCATTGCCGGAAGACCTGATGGGGTTCCCGGATCCTCATCCCCCGTGCCAGTCGGATCATTGTTTCCCTGCTGATCTGGATTCTGTGTTCCCGGATCCGTTGTCGGGTTGGTTGATGGTTCATCACCGCCATTGCCGCATCCCGCAAATAAAGTCGCAGTCATCGCTGCCGCAAGCGCCAGGCTTGTAATCTTCTTTGATTTCATACGAAATTCCTCCTTATTTCTTTGAAATGGTTAATAGTTACCTTTATGAAAATCACGTCCGTGATTCCACTCAAAACCAGTTAATGAATTGCCAAAAAGCCCGAAAAAATATTCCTTACCCCCTGCAAAATCCATAAAACATAAAAACTATCCTGTTGGAAGTTCCAAAATGCCCCACGAAGGTTCATTTTGGAACTTTCCTGTAATATTATTCGCCAGTGATACCAGTACGGTCAACACTTTCAACAAACTGGCGCTGCAATACAAAGTACATAATAAGCAGTGGCAGGATGGAAAGCATCGTGCCTGCCATCTTGATATTCTCGTTGATCGAAACCATCGTCCCCCCACTCTGGCTGGCTGCCGTGGTGTAGGCCGTATCAAAGGTCTTTAGCGATACAACAAGTGTGGAAAGAGTGCTCTCGGAACCTCCGGTCACTCCCACAACATAGAGCTGTGTCAGGTAGGACTCATTCCAGTACCACACAATGGAGAACAGGAACACAACCAGAATCGCCGGCGCTGCGGACGGGATAGCAATTCTTGCAAAGGACTTGAAATGCCCCGCCCCATCGATCTTTGCCGCTTCGATCAGCGCCTGCGGCACCTGACGGAAAAACTGCCAGAAAATCAGTATAAATATCTGTGCTTTTAATCCCTGACCCAAAATGGACGGGATCACAAATGCCTTCAAAGAATTGACAATCCCGATATCCGTATAAAATGCATAGGTCGGCATCATCGTAATCTGTGGCGGAAGGATAAAGGAGAAAATCAAAAGTCCCATCAATACCTTCTTGCCCGGGAATTCATAGCGGGCAAAGCCGTAACCGACAATCGCACAGATCACCACATTGATCAGGCTCGGACCCCCGGCAACAAGGCCGGAATCCCCAAACGTCTTCCAGAAATCCATCGCACGCGCAGCATTTTTGTAATTATCAATATACGCCGTGGTCGGCAGCCACTGGATGGACGAATCTAACAGGTCGTTGACCGTCATAAAACTGCGGCTGATCATGTAAAGCAGCGGATACAGATACACAAAACCGATGCTGATCAACAGGATATAGACAACAATCTGCTTTCCTGCGCCTTCCTTCTCTTTGCTCCCAAAGACAAATTTCTTCAAACGGTCCTTCCAGGCACCCTTATAGGAAAGGCGCTGCTTTACCGGCTTAAGCTGTTTCGCCGGCTTAGGCTGCTTTGTTTGCGTTTTTTGCGATCCGTTTTGCATTTTTCTCGCCCCTCCTTCTGAATTTCTTTGCCAGTTTCTCCTGCTTCTTCTGCTCTTTGCGGAACTTCTTTGCACGCCTTGCATAGATATCCTTACGTCCCATCAAAAGCGCCGCCATAACCACAACAAGCAATGTCACGACAATGGAATAGCACCATGCCATCGCAGCCGCGTAGCCGTAACCGCCCGCTCCACCGCCGGCAGAGGAGAACATACGCGTAGAAATCAGGTTGATAATACCGTTCGTTTCTGTGTTGGACATAAAGATAATTGTGTAAACCGCATTGAGCAAAATCATCGGTTTAATCGTTGGGATTGTAATCTTCCAGAAACATTCCCAAGAAGAACCACCATCGATCTTTGCTGCCTCATACAACGAGCTATCAATCTTTTGCAGGGCTGCCAGGAAAATCAAAATCTGCACACCCGAATACCACAAAAGCATAATGATATTTGAGAACACGCTAGAGAGCGCCGTTGCCAGCACACGCGGCAAATATTCTTCAAAAATCCCGGTAATCATCTGCACATTCATCATCGGGATGCTGGCTGCCCCCTGCGAGGTGAGCTGGTTCATAACCGGGCCGCTCGCAATAATAACCGGCAGGAAGAAAATCAGGCGGAAAAAGCCTTTCATACGGATCTTGCCATTCAGCATCATCGCAATAATCAACGCGAATGCCACAATAACCGGCACGGCAAGAGCCGTCTGTAACAGGTAATTCTCAAGCTGGAAGACAAAGTCCGTGTCCACCAGGAAAATATTTCGATAATTTTCAAATTGTACCGGTGTCATAACGCGCCCAAGCATCGGGTTCATAATGATGCGGTTTAAGGAATAGCGGAACGATTCAACCAGCGGGTAGAGGACAAGCCCCAAAAGACCAATCAGCCACGGCAGAATGAATACGTATCCCATCATGTTCTCTCTGCGCTTTAAACGTCCGGGTTTCATTTTTTTCTGCTTTTTCATTCTGCTTCACCTACCTTGTACTCCATTACTGTGCTGCCGCCTTTGACAACCGTAAAGGAAGAATTGCTGTAGTCAACCGTTACAATGGCACCGTTCGAATAAGTCACTGTCACATCGCCATCCTCTGCAATGGTATGCGTATCGATGGTCGCCCCGGAAACTAGTTCGTTAAACTCTTTTAATACCTTGTAATACTCAATCATAGTATCCCGGTAAATAGTATATTTTGAGGAATACAGACTGTTTGAGTTGGTATAATAAAGACCGGTCGGATCTTCCATTGTCAGGTAGAAGGACGGATAAATTCCCGTTTCCACAAGCTTTAAGAAGAACTCATTCTTGTTTGCTTCAAAGTTCACATAATCCGAATACATCGGAAGGCTTCCTTTAAATACAATGGAAAGGAACGGTACGCTCTCATCGGTAAAGATATAGTCCGAATCCTTCACTGGCATATCAAGAACGGCATTTGTATATTTCCAGTAAGTTTCAATCGGCTCCTCCAGAACAAGATCTGTGCGCCCTGCAATATTCTCAAGAAGCGAAGCCTGCATACCTGCCGTGTAAAAGCGGTCGTAGGTCGTACCGCTGTAGCGGAAAGTAAACATTGTATTCGTGATACCGGTCAGCGCCAGATTTCTGATATCCTTTTTTGCCATATCCGTCACCAGATTATTGAGAAGTTCATTTGTGCGCAGTGGAGTCAGGAAATGCATGGTCGCATAAACATCCTTATAAGTTTCCTCCGAATAAAGCCTGGTATCAATCTTCTTAATTACATTGAAAGTCGTATTCGTTGTGCTTGGATTTGCCCTGAGCGCATCCACATACAGATAGAAGGAAATCCCGTTCTCTGCTGCTTCCTCCATCAGCTTCGTCAGATCCCTAGTTCCGCCGATTGTACTGTCCGCATCATAGGAATCCACCGGCACATTATTGATACCGCCATCCTGCCAGCCTTTGTAGAGAGTAAGCAAATCCGTAACACCCTCATTCCTCAGATCCGCATAAATCTCCCGGATATCATCCGTCGTTGTCATCGTGGCCGCCTTCGTCGTAAACATCCAGTTCTCACGGTCAGTCCCAAAAAAGTCAGCCCTTAACTTAAACGAATCTTCCTTCGGCACAAGTTTCCCGGTTTCTAACAGGTAATCACGGTAGCGTCCGGCAAGCCCTGCATAATTGGCCTCCTCATTCCTTGTAAAGAAGAAACGCACAGAGATATCATAGCCAAGCCGGTCGGTAACCTTTACCACGGAACCACCGGAATTAGAAGTCGGCTCATTGTAGATCGTTGTCTTTAAAAACTTTGCCGTGATCCAGTTGTAATTTGTGTAAGCCCCGTTCGGATACGCCTCAATCGTCGCCCCTTCCGCACCGCTAGTAATCACACCAAGATACGCCATTTTACTGTTTTCATGTACCATGCCATAAACTGGGGCAAGAATATATTCCGGATCATTGACCGTTTCATACTTCTTCCAGAAAAGCGAAAGTACATACGGCTCAGTAATGCCCACATCGGTGCCATACACCTTCTGCGTGTAGGCTGCGGAATACTTCCCTTCCTTGTCATTTAAGTAAATCAGTGCCCCATTGCCATCCGGTACTAGCATATAGCCGTCCATCTCGCCAAGTTTGGTATTTCCAAGCATCGGGAACAAATAAATATTACCAATCTTGTTTGTTTCCGAATTCTCATAAATTGAACTTTCCGGGATGGTCGCCTCAATCGAGCCGTCATCATAGAGCAGCACCGTCACATCAAACCCAAGTTCATACTGGGTATAGTCGATCGATGCAGTAAAACCACCTGGGACAAGCTTCACATCAATCTGCGCACCGGAGGCAAGCAGGTCAATCTTTCTTTGCTGCGTGGTATTGGAAATCTGCATCTCAACATTGATACCGGACTGCAAAAATCCCCTCCATGACGCATTGGTTGAGCCATCATCATCAAGCACTGTCGATTCCATAATGGAGCCAGTCACAACATCCTTCACGATGATCGAAAGGTTTTCCTTCCTTAAATATAACTCATAGCCATCATTCGCTGCCACAAGATAATGCCCGTTCAGTTCTTTGTTTGTATCCACGCTCTTTGTACTTAAACTTGCCCCGGTCGCACCCGGCGCAGTGCGCTTGTCGATACTTGCTTCACGGATAGCGCCCGGCGCATCTTTATCGGATACCAGCGCCACAATCACAATAATGGCAACAACCAGAACCGGGACCAGGATGCAAATCAATTTTTTATGGTTCCTAAAAAACTCACTCAAACCGGTTCACCACCTCTCTCGCTACTGTTCCCACGAAGTCAAATACCTGCGAACACAGCATATACACAATAAAGATAATCAGCGCTGCAATTAACAGGGTAAATGCAGTAAGTAGAATTACAACAACCGTTTCCTTCACCGAGTAGTTGTTAACTTCCTTGACCGCAAGGAAGAGAAGGATTAACACCCACACATAGATACACAGGGTAGCAAACTGGATGATGAAATACTCGTTGTAGGTAATCAGGTTGCTCACAATAATAATAAACGGCATCAAGATAATGTAAGGCGTTAAGCAATATGCATATGCACTTACAAGATTCTTAAAACTACCCTCGCCGTCCTTAATTGTAACAACCAGGTAATTGCAGATGGTCAGCGCAAAGAAGATAAGCAGCACTGAACCAATATCCATTACTAGGTCATAATCGCCCTCGCGGACAGTCCGGAACAGGAAACCGCCGTAATACTTGTAAATAATCGAAATCAGGATAAAAACTGCAAGGATGATACTTGACGCTACCCAGGAAGATTTTCCCTCGCGCCTTACACCGTAACTGCCATCCATCGGGTGCTTCATGAAATATGTACTATAACGTAGCTGCCCGATTAGTTTCTTCTCCTTAGCCCTGCCCCATGCTTCCACAACCGGGGTGAAGGTACCCTTCTTCTTCTGTAGCAATTTGATTCCCTTAATCACTAGTACAATTGCAAGGATCACTAAGAATGCCGTAACCAGATAATTCTTCAGCCAGAGATTGCGCACTTCCCAGAATGCGTCGGAATATCCGTCATAATCCTTAGAAAGTTTTGCATACTTCAGTGCATTGTCATAATCCTCAATCTGTAAATACGCCCGTCCCATCGCCTTGTTTGCATAGTCAAACAGCGTATTCATCGTAAGTACCTTAGTTAACGGCTCCATACTCTCCTCATAACGGCCGTTGGAATAAAGCACCAGCGCCTCATGTAAAAGATTGGTAAATTCCGTCGGTTTATAAACATTGATCTGCCTTTTATCGGAATCAAGCAGGTAGATATGATCCTTCGCGTCCACCGCTATCGCCTCCACCTTGCTGCAAAGACCGACACGCAAACGCCCATCATCACGCCCGCCAAAGACAAAGAGCAATTCGCCCTCCGAGTTGTACTCGTAAACATATCCGTTACTCGACGCAACGTAAATATTTTTAAAATTCCCGGTGGTCACCGCCGCGCACTGTTCATCGTAAGCATCCGGCAGAATCAGGTTATTCCCGGCAATATTAAGCTTCTTTAAGCTTGCAACATCATCGCCCTGCGTTACCGTATAAATCAAACCCTTATCATCGATGGAAAGGTTCGTCGGTGTCGAAGGGATATTGCTCAGAAGCTTTGCACGCTGCGCATCTGAAAGAATGATACGCCTCATCATATCCATCAGCGAAAGGCTTGTGTAGTTCGTACCGAAATAGCCAAGGAATGTACCGCCGTCTACAGGACTTATCTGTACGATACCATTTGTATTACCTTCACAAATCAGATAGAGTGTGCCTGATTCGTTCGCCACAACCTTCATCGGTTTGAAATCATTTTCCGCCCCATAGATCGGGGAGGTCGGCCTGCCGTAGGTGGCAACCACATTGCCGTCGTAATCAAACACGACAACCTGCTTCGCCCCCTTGTCTGCCACATAGATACGCTTGTTATCACTGACATACACGCCGGTCGGCTGGGTGAGTTCCCCCTCGCCAATGTAGCGGACAAACTCGCCATCCGTCGTCGCCACAATAATCTTTTTCAGGCCTGAGTCCGCAATATACATCAGCCCATCCGATGCAATGCACAGATCCACGGGAGCCTCAAATGCTTCCTCCCCGATCTTTTCGAGCGTTTCATACGGCGTGTAAGCCGTCTGTGTTTCCATTACATATCCATAGCCATCCATTGTGTAAGTCTTGTAAGGTGTCGCCGCCTGCAGGATGGCTGGGGAGATGCAGGCACAGACCAAAAGCGCCGCAAGCAAAATTTTGCCCAGTTTTTTCATCGTGCCGTCCCCCTTTATTTGATACCCGAATTTGCCATTGTGTTCATAAAGCTCTTGCGCAATACAATGAACATAAGCAGGTTCGGTAAAAACTGAATCAATACCGCAGCCGCCTGCATACCTTGACCTGCGACATTATTATTCGCGTTTGCTAAGGTGTTCAAATAAAACGGCAGGGTTTTCATTGATTCATCGTTGATATAGAGGTTGGAAGTCTCTATATTCGTCCACACCGCCTGGAAGGCAAGGATTGCTGTTGTCGCAATCGCCGGCTTGATCAGCGGGATAATAATCTTTCTGTAAATCGTAAAATCCTTCGCGCCGTCAATATAGGCGGCCTCAATCAGCGCATCCGGCACCTGGTCAATAAACTGCTTTACCAGGAAAAGCCCGACCGGCATCGCAAGAAGCGGCAGGATATGCGCCAGATAATTGTCCTTCATACCGAGTGTGTCAATTACAAGATACCTTGGGATCTGCACCGCAACCGCCACAAACATAAGCGCTGCGTTATTGATTTCCATCAGCATGAATTTTCCCTTAAACCTCAGTTTTGAAAGCGCAAACGCCGCCATTGTGGAGAAAACAATCGACGCAAGCACAACCGAGAGCGTTACAATCAAACTGTTAAAGACATAACGGCTCATCGGGATACCGGAAGATTGGGAAGCCTTAAACAGATTCCTGAAATTGCTCCCGGTCGGCTTTGACACAAAAATCTTTGGAGGGAAAGCAAACAGCTCATCCATCGGTTTAAATGCGTGACAGAAAATATACACGATCGGGATCGCCATCACGATCGCAAGCGGCAACAGCACAAGGAATATCTTAAGCTGCCCGCGCTCGAATTTCTTCGGGTTGATATTACTTCCGCGATATCCAGCCATCTCTTCTCCTCCTTTCTAATCCTCACTGAAAAGTCTGCCGAATACTTTTGAGAATACCATGACAATCAGCAAAAGTACCACGGAAACCGCCGCCGCATAACCCATCTCATAACGGATAAAACCATAGTCCTCAATGTGGTTTACAATAAGCTGTCCTGCATAGCCCGGGGTCGGGTTTGCACCGGAAAGCTGTACACCGATCACACCGTTCTGGAACGCGTTCACGATCGCCATAACCGCACCAAAGAGCATCTGTGGCTTCATTGTCGGAACCGTAATGTAGATCATTTCCTGGAAACGGTTCTTTACCCCGTCAATCGCCGCTGCCTCATAAAGTTCTTCATCGGCATTTAAGATACCTGCCAGCATCGCCAAAAAGCCCACACCCATACTGGACCAGAGTGCTACAATAATCATGATTGGGAGCAGGAACTGCGCGCTCGTCAACCAGATAATCGGCTCATCAATCACGCCAAGATTCATCAACCAGTTATTAATCAGACCCATCTGGTCACCGGAAAAGATAATCTTCCATACCACAGCCATTGCCACCGCACCAGTCATACTTGGCGAGTAGAAAATAATGGCCAGTATTGTCCTCGGTACACTTGTAAGCTGCGAGAGTGCCCAGGCAATCAGGAAAGCCAGTATGTAACCGCCCGGTCCTACGATCAATGCATACTTGATTGTGTTCGGCAGGACGTACTGCATAAAAATCTCATCCTGTGTAATCAGGTTGACATAATTCAGGAACCCTTTAAAAGTCGGTGCCTGGATTGTATTAAAGCTTGTGAATGACAGCCCGATAGCAATCACGATCGGGATGATAATAAAGATGGAAAACAGAATCAGATAGGGAGCCAAAAATCCGTATGCTGATTTATTCCCGTTTTCGTGCTGCGCAATACTGTTCTTCTTGCGCTTCGTTGATTTGTCAGCCATTTTGCCCCTCCCTTACTTAGTTATTCCTATAATTTCGCGCACGCGTTCAACGGTTGGCACAATATACTCCTTAACCACCTCACCGTCTTTCATGTAACCGAACTCCTCAAGCTTGCGCTCGGTTTCGCGGTTGATACGCTTTACCGCCCCGTCTAAGGTACTGCGGATATCGTCGCCCTCAATTGCCGCTGAAACAAAGGCATTTGAAAGCTCGCGCTCAAGCATGTAAGTTCCCGGAATACGCGGCGCTTCCTGGATCCACTCGTTCTGGGCGAGAATAATGGTCTTATCCTGGCTTCGCCAAGGAAGGTTTGCAAAGGCTTCCTTGTTTGCCGTGTTCCACAAATACTCGCTGCCGTAGGAAATCTGTAAACTTTCACCGAATTGCTCCTGGATATCGGAGGAAGACCACCATTTCATAAATTCCCACGCCATCGCCTCGCGCTCATCATTGGACTCAAACATAATCGTGCTCTCCGCGCCAGCCGAACTGTAGCGCGCCACCGTGCCATCCTCCTGACGGACACCCGGAACCAGCGCAATCTCCCAAGAACTTGCAATCTCCGGCGCAGCATTTAAAATCAGGTTGTATGTCCCGAAATCTGCGATGCCAATTGGCAGGTCGCCGTTTCTAAAATGCTGGTAGAAATTCGGGATATCCACCGGCATATTGTAAATCGTAAAAAGTTCCGCCAGCTCTGTAAAACCGGCTACAGCCTCCTCGCTGTTGATCGCGGTATCACCCGCATAAGTATCGTACAGGCTTGCACCATGCTGGAACAGGATCGGTGTCGTGCCATGGAAATTTCTCATTGCCGCCATACCAGCGGTCGGATGGTAAAAATTCAGTCCCCTCATCTGGAGATCCGTCAGCATACCCTTAACATCCTCAATCGTATCTGGCACCTCAAGGCCAAGCTTTGAAAGAACGTCACTGCGGTAGAACAGCACCCAGAAATTCATTGTTTCCGGTATCGCATAAATGCCATCACCAATGGTCGCCGGCACAAAGAGCGCCTCGTTGTATCTTGTTGCGATCTGGGCGAAATCGTTAAACTCTGTCAGATCCTTTAACGCCCCGCGGATAGCAAGCTCATATGGCTGCGCATAATTTAAGCCCGTTGCAATGTCCGGCGCATCGCCTGAAGCATTTGCAAGCACCAGCTTATTCTGATCCGGCATCAGGGAAAGATCTACGACAATACCGGTTTTTGGTGTAAAATCCTCGTCAATCAGCTTCTGCATAATTTCCAGATGCTGCCTGGAACGGTTTACCCACACCTGCAAATGTGATGGATCCGTGTTCGAAGTCGAATATGCCTGTGAAGTAAACGAGTAGAAAAACCTCGAAACGGATGCCCAGATCCCCTTCCAGAAACCAGTCTTCTTTGGAAGCTGGCTTTTGGCATCATCCTGATAAAAATATACACTGTCAATTGCAATCCGGTTGCCATTTAATGCATCCGTCAGGTTCGCCAGATACTGGTTAACGGAATTGCGGCTCGTTGAGAGTTCCCCGATACGGTACAAAAGCTCATCAACATCCTTCGCCAGGCTGCGAAGCTGGTTGCTGGCAATATCAAGCGAAGAAAACGCACCGATTTTTTTCGCTTTCGGATTAAACCTTGATGCATCAGCCTTGATTGCGTCAAGCTCCTCTGCCCAGCCCGTCAAAGTTTCCCCGATACCCGGGATATAGGCTTCAAGATTAAAATCGCGGTACTTATCCTTGTTTGTTCCAACCACCTTTGTAATCTCGAGGGAAAGATTGTTGACATCATTCATAATCCGGTCAACCTTCTCAAGATACCCGCGGATCGGATCCGCGCTGATCGTGAACGTTACCCTGTGCGTCCCCGCCGAAAGATATGCGGTAAGATTGTTTCCCTTATCGTCCTTTAAGGTAAGCATCTCGTAATCTTTATCGTAGGCAAACGCATAGTCCTTAAACTTTTCATTTAAAATCTGCCCGTCAATCTCGACATTCATAAATACCGGGAAATCCGTCTTATCTGCCTGGCTGTAATGGACAGCCAGATTATAATAACCCTCCTGCTCCGCATTAAACTCGTAGGTCAGCGATTGCCCCGCGTTTTTAAAGGAAGCAGCATCAATTGTATTTAGAGCCTTGTTCTTTACATTGTAAGGACTTAAATCCGTATTATACTCGCAAGTCGCACGGATCGCAGAATCATTGCGCCGATCCGGCGTTTCTGCCTGGATCTCGATAAAACCGTTCCCCGCTGCCTTTTGTGAACCAGTATAAACAGGAATTACCGGCTCCGGGCAAAGATAGATGGCACCAATCAAAAGAGCACCCTCGGACATCTTGAATGTAAGCGTATTCTTGCCCGCTGCAAGTTCCACACCAAGCGGCGTGGTGTAACGGTAACTCGCCGGAAGCAGATACTTGGCCTGCCATTCATAAACCTTATCCGGGATGGATACAATCTGGTTGCCGTAACGGTCGAAGGACGGTTCTGCATCCACCCAAAGATTCTCGAATTCCAGGCTGCGCAGCTCGTAGTAAGGGAATTCCCCGTTAATCTGCAAAGAAGCCTCCGCCGACAAAATAGAATCCGCACAGGAGATATAATCAAATTTCAGGTAGTACACCGCTGCCTGCGGAACATCGATGGTAAAGCTTATCTCCTGCCCGATCTGCGCGCGCGCAACACGGCTGCTTTCCTTGTAGCCGTAGCTCTCCTCAGTCAGCTCCCCGGTTCCGGAAACCTCAAGCGTATCGACCGGATACTTCAAGGTTTCCCCTGTGTACGCAGCACCAAAGTCCTGGCTTACGATCGCGTAATTGTGGGTGATGCGCTCATCAGAGTATGTAACCACCGCCGAATCCTGTGAGGATCCTTCCCCTGACCCAGCCGCCCGTACACGCGTCGGCGGCTGATTACCGGTGGAAAGCAATACAACCGACAATACAAGCGCCATTGCCCTTAATGGTTTTCTTCGAATCATCTTGCGATTCCCCCTTACTTCATTTTGTGCCTTTAGATTCTCGCTGCCAATCTAAATTATTTTTAAAAATTCTAAACTATAAAACATTATATAGAATAATTGGCGAATAGTCAATACTAAATCAAAGAAAATTTGTGCACAATCTACAAGCATTTTTTGCTTTTTTTAGTTTTTCATAAATTTAAGTATATATTATGCCAAATTACTCTCTTGATTTCTCTTTTCTTTTTGATATAATGTTACTATCCATAAGGAAACTAATAAAATCAAAAAGGAGCATTTATTATGTTACATATCACTTCACTGGACGACGGTCTGGAGTTGTTCAAGGCACTTGGCTCCGAAATACGCGTGTCCATCATCAAACAGTTGCTCGAAAATAAGGGCATGAACATGAACGAACTTGCCGCCAGTTTAAATATTACCAACGGAGCTCTTACAAGCCATATCAAGCGCCTTGAAGACTGTGGTATCATCTCGATCTCAAACGAATCGAACGGCCATGGAAATGAGAAACGCTGCTCCATACACCTTGACAAAATATTGATTGAAATTGAGCCAGATATTGCTTACAAAAACATTTATGAAACAGAAATCAAAGTCGGTCAGTACTGTGACTATCAAGTCTGCCCGACCTGTGGACTCGCCACCAGCAAGAACCTGATCGGCGAGGTAGACAGCACGCGCTATTTTTCGCACCCCGATCGGATGAATGCAAGTATTATCTGGTTCTCCAAAGGGTTCGTAGAATATATTATCCCGAATTTTATCCCAACCTCACAAAAGATTGACCAGATTACAATCTCAACAGAACTGTGCTCTGAAGCACCGGGCAGCAATAATGTCTGGCCGTCCGATATCCACTTCTACCTGAATAATACTTGTCTGGGCTACTGGACCAGCCCCGGCGATTTCGCCGATGAACGCGGGCTGTTCACCCCGAACTGGTGGTTCCGCAACTGGAACCAATACGGTATGCTAAAGCTTATTGTAATCAACCGCCATGGCACCTACATCGACGGACTAAAGATTTCTGATGTTTCCCTTAAACAAATGAAACTGGATTACCGCAGTCCGCTAAAGCTTAGGTTCGCTGTCCCGGAAGACTGTGAGCATGTGGGCGGGCTTACCATATTTGGAAGCAGTTTCGGCAACTACAACCAAGATATCAAAGTCAGCATCAATTACAGCCCAATGCTTCCAGGAGATGAAGAAGACGGAATCTAATCCGCCACCAAAAGCACCGAACCTCTTTCCTGCTGGTACGGTGCTTTTTTCACTGCCCTAGCAATTTTTTCCAAATTCAAAACGAGGTGTCCCATCTGCGTTCCAAGCCACCTCAAGCATCATTGCGTGCCGGTTCGGGTCATAGAGTGGATCACCCACTATCTCCTCATACTGTCTTGCATGGAAAACCATAATATCCTTCGTCCCATCCTCGGATTTCACGAAGCTGTTATGCCCCGGTCCGTAAATCCCTTTTTCGCTATCCGTACCCAACACAGGATTGCGCGACTTTTTCCAGGAAAGAGGATCTAACAGGTCATCCTCCTGCGAAGCCGTCATCATGCCAACACAGTAGCATGCGCCCGTAGCACTCGCGGAGTAAGTAAGGAAAATCTTCCCATTATGCTTTAATACCGCCGGTCCTTCCGCAACCCAAAAACCAACTCTTTCCCAGTCGTAATCCGGCGTAACTAACAGCACCTGGACCGTTTTTAATTTGGTCGGGCTTTCCATCTCGGCAATATAGAGATTAGAAATCTGTTTCCCCACACCAACCTTCTCCGCCCATACCATATAATGTTTTTTCTTGTTTTCAAATACCGTCACATCAAGTGAGAATGCGCGGAACGAAAACTCGTCCTCATCGGCACACTGCATAGCACCGCACTCCTCCCACGCATCCTGCATCGGATCCTGCCCTGTACAGTGAAGCACATAAGGCCTTATAGCCCAGATATCTTCCTGCATTCCTGCCGCAAAATAAATATACCAGCCGCCATCAAGATAATGCAGTTCCGGTGCCCAGATATGTTTGCTCATCGGTCCGGATTCATGTTTCTCCCACACGGTCTTTTCCGGCGCATCCGCAAGACCGTAAAGGGAATCCGAGCTGCGCAGGACAATACGGTCATAGGCCGGCACCGAAGCGGTAAAATAATACTGCCCATTTGCTGCCCTCATCACATATGGATCCGCCCGCTGCCCAATCCATGGTTTATTGTACTCTGTTTCCCTCAACATTATCATACCCCTTCCTGTGATTATTCTAAAATACCTTCTAAATTTCCGTGATTTTTATCATTTTCAAGTAGTTATATGCATTTTTCTTGTGTAAATCAACCACATCATTTAGACTTATCTATAATATATTAGATTTTTCTAAATAAATCAAGAGGAAAATGAATATTTTTTTAACAAATTGAACAAAAAATTAGGCAGGGGATACAAACTTCCTTCCCCTGCCTGTTTTTTACCTATTTTTTTTCCAGATCCGCCCTGCGATGCGTACCGCCATCATC
>CAMWUU010000009.1 GCA_947177515.1 uncultured Lachnospiraceae bacterium | reverse complement strand
ATATAAAAAACATTCTGTAAAACTGAATGATTATAGTGAAAAGATAAGAGAAGATAATTTATTGGGTCATGCAATTCATCCAGATAGAAGTAATCATAAAGTGGAGATTTGGTTTTTGATTGAATGTGATGATTGCATATTTGAAAATGAATTTCGGAAAGAAATTCCCATTTTTCTTACGAAAGAAGGAAAGAAAATTATTGATGAAATAGGTATTCCTGATGGGCTAATATAATATGGAAGAACAGGAATATTTGCATTTTCTAAAAATTATTTAGATTTGGCTAAGAGTGTGGGAAATAGTATTTTTGGATACCCTCAAAAAGAGCAGTATGTGAGGTTTAGAAATAATGAATGGGGAAAGACAATGCCATCTTATATTAAAATAGTATAAAGAAACAGTATTATAATAGGATTGGATGAAGAGTTAGACCGTTGAAAGTTCTAAGTAAAGATAAAAGAAATTTCAGCAAGGGTGGGAAAATTAAAAAAATACTGATTTTTTAAGTCCACCCCTTGACACAAAGATATCAATGGGAAGTATTGGCTTTATGAGGTTCTTGATAATGAAAACTCTGATGATATACAAAAGGAGCTTTCAGAAGAGGAAAAAATGCAGCTTGACCCTTCTTATAAAGGAAACTGAAATTTTTCTAGTACAAAATGCATAAGAAAATGCAGGGGGAAAAGGGGTGTGAGTACATATTCATGCCCCGAGGGTAGACCTAAAAATTTTTGCTGCATCATGATTTTGTTGCATCATGAAAGTGTATGTAGTATAATGTCAAGAAATATGTTGTACCTATTTTGGTTTTAAACTATAATTTTATGAGGTGACAATATGAAGAACCTAGGAAAGACAATTTTAAAAGTACTGGCAATTGTTGTAATATCCTGCCTGGCGGCTTCTTTTATTCTTCGTGCAGTTGGTGCTTCCAATATGGTAGTTGATTTAATATATAGGCTGTCTTACAGGGCTTTTATGGTTATTGTAGTTGCTGCGGGAACATTAATTCTGCGCAGCTATTCGGAGCACAGGTGGAAGAAAAAGAATAGGGCTGGAATAACAGAATATGATAAGGTATTACAATATGGAAAAGAGGAATATAGAATTCCATTCATGGGTTTCATTGTTTTTTCTGCTTTGATGATATTATTGTTTTTTGATTTTGATAGTTACTACGAAATGCTAACGACTTGGGAAAAACCGCTGAATATTCTGATGCCCTGGGTAATTGGCTTAGTAACTTTTGTGTATTTTTATTATCTTTCCAGAAAAAAAGTTTTTTATTCTGATTATTATCTGAAAATTTTCCCCCTGTTTGGGAAAGCGCAGGAAATTCCCTGGAGCAGGCTTAGGCAGGTCGAAATTTCACAGGATATGTACCAGTGTGTTCTGGCCACGGAGTTTAAAACATATAAATTTGAAACAAACCCCTGGAGTGATGGGTGGGATGATTTTATTAAAACAGTAGCAGAAATGGCGGAAAAATACAATATTCCATATACCCAATTATAAAATTTTCCCCGGTATCTACTGGATCCTCCGAATAAAATAAATGGAGAATAAATTCCCTAAACTTTTTCTTGACATCCTCTTAAAGCCGTCGTATAATGCAATTGTCACTTAAGGATGATTTAACAGTTATGGCAGGATTGCACGTTCTGTCGTAGCAGGAGAAAGGAGGTAGCCTACATGATGAGTTTTGCAGTGCTTTTTACTAGCTTTAGATTCCATATTTTTTCTGGGATGTCTAGGTTTGGACTTAAAAAGTACGAAAATGTACTTGAAACAAAAGGATCATGTAAGGTTACCGGACTCATGTTTTCATAAATAGATCTATGAATGTCTTTTATGAAGCCGTGGTAATCTTACCACGGCTTTTTTGTTGTACGAAAGGGAAGGGAAAATTCCTGTTTTTGCCACGTACAGCAGATTCTAAGAACTCCGTTATGCTGTAGCGGGCATGGCGGAGGGATCAGGACCGCCCTGCCTGTGGGGGTTGTGTCAGGATTTCCGGAATGAAAAATCGTGGTAAGGGTAAGTCGTATCAGCCTTATGACACAAACTGATTATTTAGCCAGAACAAAAACAAAAATAATGGAGGAAGGTTATGAAGAAGCTGTCAAGCTATATCCTGCACTACTGGTATGCCTATCTGTTCGCGATTGTGTGCCTTTTATTGCAGGTGGGACTGGATATGCTTGCGCCGCAGGTGACCAGGCGGATTGTGGATGATGTGATCGGGGAAGGCTCTGTTGATCTTTTGGTGCCGCTTTTATTTACAATTTTCCTGATTGGTCTTGGGCGCTGTGTGTTCGGCTACACGAAGGAATTTACCTTCGATTGTATCGGGTCAAAAATTGGCACGGATATGCGCAGGAATCTGTTTTGCCATATCCAGAAACTCTCGATCAACTATTTTGACAATACCAACACGGGCGAATTGATGTCGCGCGTTAAGGATGATGTTGATAATATTTGGGCTGCGCTCGGTTATATTGGGATGTTGATTTTAGAGGTTGTTTTCCATACCGTGATTGTCATTTACTGTATGCTCCATATCAGTGTCAAACTGGCCATTATGCCGCTTGTCATGATGCCGTTGGTGGCGGTGCTTGCAATTTTGATGGAGAAAAAGCTCGATAAGGTTTACGAGGATATTTCTGACGAAAACGCGAAATTAAATACGGTGGCGCAGGAAAACTTAGCGGGGGTGCGCACGGTCAAGGCCTTTGCAAGGGAAAAGCATGAGATTACGAAATTCCTCTCGCACAATAAGCGCTATTACGAGTTGAATATGCGCCAGAGCAAAGTATTTATCCGCTATCAGCCGCTTGTGCAGTTTATCACGAGGCTGCTTCCGATTTTTGTCATTATTTACGGAGGCTACTTAAAGATACAGGGTGAGATCTCACTTGGCGAGCTGGCTGCCTTTACGGAGTACGCCAACAATATTATCTGGCCGATGGAAATGCTAGGCTGGCTGTCTAACTCGTTTGCCTCGGCGGTTGCATCCAACAAAAAGCTGAAAAAGATTTACAATGAGAAGACAGCCATTACGGAGAAGGAAAATCCAGTGGTGCTTCCGGAAGTTTCAGGGCGTGTAACGTTTGACCATGTATCGTTTTCACTTGATGGCAAGGAAATCTTAAAAGATATTTCCTTTGACCTGCCCGCAGGAAAAACCATCGGTATTATGGGGGCGACCGGTTCCGGAAAATCATCGATCATTACGCTGCTGCAGCGTTTTTATGATGTGGGAGAGGGCGAGATAAGACTTGATGGCGTGCCGATCCGCGACCTGACACTGCGGCAGTTGCGAAAAAGCATTTCCCCTGTTATGCAGGATGTTTTCCTGTTCTCGGACACAATCAATTCCAATGTAAAGCTTGGAAAGCGCGCGGGTACGCATAACGACCTTGTCCGCAGGGCGCTTGAGCGTGCGCAGGCAAAGGATTTTATCGAGAATATGGAAGAACAATATGAAACACAGATCGGGGAGCGGGGCGTTGGATTATCCGGCGGGCAGAAACAGCGCATTAGCATGGCACGTGCCTTCGCCAAAAAATCTCCGATCCTTGTGCTCGATGATTCTACCTCGGCGCTTGATATGGAAACCGAGCACCAGATCCAGGAGAATCTGTTAGGCTTTGAGGGCACAACAAAAATCGTAATTGCCCATCGGATTTCGGCTGTCCGGCATGCGGATGAAATCATTGTGCTTGCAGACGGCGGTATCGCGGAGCGCGGCACACATGAGGATCTGCTTGCAGAAAAAGGACTGTATTACGATACTTATATGGCGCAGTATGGGGAAACGCTTGCACAATTAAATGTGCAGGGGGCATAAGATTTTTTGTCCGCATTTGGTTTTAATTAAATAGAATAACAGAAATCTTAGGCAGGATAGTGGAAAGCAGCCATTTTCCCTTCCTGCGGAAATGAGGTTATTTATGGCAGTGAATACCGTCCGTGAGGACGAAACCTTAAAAACGGCAGGTAAGACCATGACGCTTTTGCGTCTGTTCCGTTACCTGTTGTCATACAAAAAAATGATTGCGTTTGTTATTTTTATTATGCTCCTTACGGTGGGGATCAGCCTGGTCAACCCGCTGATCATTGAGCACGCAATTAATGTAAATATCAAAAACAACGATATCAATGGACTGTTAAAGCTTGGTGCGGCAGCACTTGTTATGAATGTTGCGATGATCCTTCTGATCAAGCTGCGTATGTACCTGATGGCGAGAATGTCCAATGATGTGCTTGTGAAAATCCGGAATGAATTGTATGAGCATATCCAGACATTGAGCTTCTCGTTTTTTGACAGCCGCCCGACCGGAAAAATCCTTGCGCGTATTATTGGGGACGTGAATTCTTTAAAGGACGTGCTTTCTAACAGTGTGACAACCCTGATCCCGGATTTTATTACAGTCTGCGCGGTTGTCCTGATTATGGCTGTAAAAAACTGGAAACTAGCGTTGGCAGCCATGAGTTCACTGCCGCTGATGATTGTCGGCGTGATGATTGTGCAGACAAAATCCCATGCGCGCTGGCAGATCCACCGCAAAAAAAGTTCCAATTTAAACGCCTTTATCCATGAGGATGTGTCGGGTATGCGCGTGATCCAGAGTTTTTCCGCGGAGGATGAAACGGAGGAAACGTTTGACGAACTGCTCTTGGAACATCGCACTTCCTTTGTGAACGCCTGCCGCTATGCGGATGCGTTTGGACCGGTGGTGGATTTCTGCTGGGGGCTTGGGACGCTTTGTATGTACTATGTGGGCGTAAAAATGCTTGGCGCGCAGGCGGCTCCGGTTGGGACGCTGATGGCGTTTGGAACCTATATTTCAATGTTCTGGAATCCGATTATGAACCTGAGCAATTTTTATAATCAGTTAATTACCAATATTGCGGGCGCGGAGCGTATTTTTGAGATTCTTGACACGGAGCCGGAGATTGCTGACCGCAAGGGCGTGGCAGAACTTCCGGAAATACGGGGCGAGGTGGAATTTAAGAATGTTTCCTTCGCCTATGACAGGGATACGCAGGTGCTTGATGATGTAAGCTTTAAGATCCGTCCAGGAGAAACGATTGCGCTGGTTGGACCGACGGGAGCGGGCAAGACCACCATCGTCAACCTGATCAGCCGTTTTTATGATGTAACGGGCGGAACAGTTTATATTGACGGTTATGATATCAGGGAAGTGTCAATTGAGAGCCTGCGCAAGCAGATGGGTATTATGACGCAGGAGAATTTCCTGTTTTCCGGGACTATAAAGGACAATATCCGTTATGGGAGGCTAGATGCGACGGACGAGGAGATTATCGATGCGGCGAAGATGGTGAATGCGCATGAGTTTATTATGAAAATGGAGAAGGGTTATGATACGGAGCTTAAGGAGCGCGGAGCGGGGCTTTCCATCGGGCAGCGCCAGCTTCTGGCTTTTGCGCGGACCATGCTTTCCATGCCAAAGATCCTGATTTTAGACGAGGCAACTTCAAGTATCGATACGCACACGGAGCGCCTGGTGCAAAAAGGGATTGATGCGCTGCTTGCAGGAAGAACTTCCTTTGTTATCGCGCACCGCCTTTCCACAATCCAGAAAGCTGACCGGATTTTTGTAATTGACAAGGGCGGTATTATCGAGCAGGGCAGTGCAAAGGAGTTGATTGAAAAGAAGGGTGCTTACTATGAGCTATATATGGCACAGTTTAAGGAAGTGGCGTAGGCGTTGTTTCATTTCATTATTTTGATTTGATTATTTTGTCAACCGATAATTACAGGGAGAAATAACTGAAAATTGCGGTAAAAAAATATTATTTATCTTATATTTTAGTTACAAAATCAAGGAACTGTGCTATAATAGCCCTAGTCTGTGGTGAACTCGATTAAGAAGGAAGAAAGAGGTGTAAAATGGTCAGGCTGGTTGAAATTGACGGAGAAAATTTTTGGGATTTTGCGTGCCTGTGCGTGCACGAGGATCAGGGAAGATTTCTTGACAGCGCAAAGGGAATTCTTGCAAGGGGTTATGCTTACCGCGAAAACCGGGCGAGGGTAATCGGGATTATGGCGGACGGACAGGTTGTGGGAATCGCGCTGGTGAAGGATATGGATGAGGAACCAGCCTGCTATGACTTACAGCAATTTATGATTGGCAGGAATTTTCAGAACCGTGGGTATGGAATGGAAAGCCTGGAACAGATTCTTACACAACTTAAAGCAGAACAAAAGTATAATTGTGTAGAAGTTTGTGTAAACAGGGAAAATATTTTGGCGCTTAAGTTATTTGGGAGGGCGGGTTTTGAGGATACAGGATATATTGATGAAAATGCGCCGGATTGCTTAAATCTGATGTACTATTTTAAAAACGAAAGCGGAAAGGAATCCTATAAGGACGAACGGATTTCCGATTTTACAACCCCCCTGTTCCAGGATGCTTTCCGGGCATATTTTGCAGAGCTTGGTATTTCGGTGAGGGACTGGGATGGACTGTTCCAGCAGATGAATGAGGAGGGTGGGAATTTTGCATTTCTTAGGACAGCAAAAGACGGCTCATTGATTGGGTTCATCCAGTTCCGGCCGATGGTATTTACAAGCAGCTTTTTTGAGGAAACCTGCGGATTTATCCGGGAGTTCTGGGTTGCAGAAAAGTTCCGGGGAGCCGGGCATGGTTCGGCATTACTGCATCAGGCGGAGAATTATTTTAAGGACAGGGGTATTTACACTAGTATTTTGACAACGGATACAGCAGCGGGATTTTACAGAGAAAATGGCTATGTACAAGCACCTGCCTGCAAGGCAAAAAACCAAGATATGGTATATGTGAAACGGCTATTGGATGCAAAAACAGGATCGGATGTTTGGAGATAGGAGTATATAAGCAGTTTAAGGGGGAGATTGGATGGTATTTTTTACGGCAGATTTACATTTTTATCATGATAAAATTATCCGTCATACCCAAAGGCCATTTCACAATGTGGAAGAAATGAATAAAATATTGATACAAAAGTGGAATGATAAAATATCATATCATGATGAAGTGTATATTCTGGGCGATTTTACAATGAAGGGTGCCGACCTTGCGGCGGCATGCCTGTATGCGCTGCGCGGGAAAAAATATTTGATCCGGGGAAACCATGACAATTTTGCGGACAGTAAAGAAATGGTATCATCCCTGTTTTTGGGTATCCAGGATTATATGGAGATTACGTATTTGAATCAGCGCTTTATTTTATTTCATTATCCTATTATGGAATGGAATGGCTGCAAAAAAGGGGCGATTGCGCTCCATGGGCATCAGCATAACCATAAAGATTATAACCTGGAAAATCGAAAAAAAGGAATCCTGCGGTATGATGTGGGAGTTGATGCAAATAATATGGAGCCAGTGAGCGCGGAAGAAATCATGAATTTTTTTCGGTGATATAACATGGAATTTATGGAGGAAAACAGAATGAGGAAATTTGCAGTTTTATTATATCCAGACTTTTCTTTGCAGGAAATAACCTGTTTAACCTCTGCATTGACAGTCTGGTTTGGCGAAAAGATTGATTATATTGCAAGCGGGAATAAGGAATATTGGAGCGAAGAAGGTTTGCGGGTTATTCCTGATAAAACAACGGCAGATGTAAAGATTACGGATTATGATTGCGTGATTTTACCGGGAACAATCAATCCGCTGCCTGCATTGTTTGATGAGAGGTTGATTGAATTTATAAAAAATGGAAATGGTTGCGATACTGTTTTTGCGGCAATTTCATCCTCACCAATTTTATTATCCAAAGCAGGAATTCTAAAGGGAAAGAAATTTACTTCTGGCTATTTTATGCAGATGGCGGACACTTTTGATTTTATTGAAAAAGAAAATTTTATCCATAAAGGACTTGTGGAAGATGGAAACGTTATAACGGGGATTGGTATGTTTTTCAGGGAATTTGCGGAAGCGGTCTTAAGAAGATTTGGATATGACATTGGTAACAGCTTTATGCGTGATGCCCCGGATGATTATACAGAGGAAGAACTGACGTTCTATTGGTCTGATCATGACTATCAGGAGTTTTTGGAGGAGCTGAAAGCATATACTACATAGTAGCAAATTGCCGTTTGCAGAATGGATCGGTGGGTGCAGCTTAAATAATAATGAGATTTTTTTGACGAAAATCAATAGATTATTTTATCAGGGGGATTAATACAGATATGAGAACAGAGCAAGAAATGTATGATTTGATTTTGAAGGTGGCAAGAGAGGACGAGCGTATCCGCGCAGTCTACATAGACGGTTCAAGAACAAATCCGGATGCACCGAGGGATATTTTTCAGGATTATGATGTGGTATATGTTGTGCATGAAACGGAGAGCTTTATTAATGATCGGGATTGGACGCAGCGCATGTTTGGAAAAATTCTATATATGCAGCGCCCGGATGAATTCGCGGAGCTTTTTCCTGGTGAAGGGATTGATATTATAAAAAGTTACGGATGGCTGATGCAGTTTGCGGATGGTAACCGGATTGATCTTCATGTGGAAACCATTCCGACTGCAAAGGAGGGGATATTTAACGATACCCTGCGAAAAATCCTGCTTGACAAAGACGGTATCCTTCCGGAAATTCCAGAATCAAATGATGCGGGCTACCATGTAAAAAAGCCGACCGAAAAAGAATATTCCTGCGCCTGCAACGAATTCTGGTGGTGCCTGAACAATGTGGCAAAGGGGTTATGGCGGAATGAACTGACCTATGTGCAGGACATGGTAAACCATGTGGTTAGAAAGCAACTGGAAAAACTGTTATCATGGAAGGTGGGGCTGCTTACGGACTGGTCGGAAGCGGTCGGAAAATCTGGGAAATATATGTACCGCTGGCTGCCTGCAGAGGACTGGGGGCAATATCTTGCTACATGGTTTTCCTGCAATAAGGAAGAAGCATGGGAAGGATCGCTTTTGATGTGTACCCTTTTTGACCGGATAGCGAAGGAAGTCGGCGCGGGGCTTGGCTATGAATACAACCAGGTGGAGGCAGAAAACAGTTTTTCATATTTTAAGCATGTAAGGACGCTGTCTGCGGATGCGAAAGGGGTTTATTGATATGTAAGATGAATGAATGGGAAAAGGGGGAAAATGATGGAAATTGAATTAAATAAATGATCTGGGAACTACCGGGTAAGAAAATTGATGAAAGAAGATATGGAGGCGCTTCCGCCGGGAAGAAGGCGCGAAGATAAGTTTTATATCGGATTTTTTAAAGAGGATAAGCTTGCCGCAATTATGGATTTTATTCTTGATTATCCGCAGGAAAAGGTTGTGCATATTGGTTTGTTTATGGTAGAGAAGAATATTTCGAAAAAAGGGGTTGGAACACTTGTAATCCAGGACTTTTTAGCGTATTTCAGACAATCTGGTTATTGCAAAGTAAGGCTTGCCGTAGATGAGGGGAACCCTCAGAGCAGTGCATTTTGGAGGAAGAACGGTTTTGAAGAAACGGGGGAGAGATTTCCATTGGGGGAGTCTGCGTATCTTGTGATGGAATGTGGGTTGTAATGCAGGCTGCCTGCGAAGGTGATGAATAATATTTGTCAAAATATAAAAGTACTTTTAGTTGGAGTGCTGTATATGCGGCAAAATAGGAGGAAAAATGAAAAATATAACCACAAAACAATTTCAAATCTTAACAGATATAAATCTTGCATGGGATTTTATGACAGAAGTATATAAACCATATTTTGCTAACGGGGTGGCAGCACCGTTTTTTGAGTATGCGATCACATCCACATGGATGGATAAAGGATATCTCCATCTGGACAGGTTCTGGATGGACGGCAATCAAGTGGTAGGTTTCGCATTTACAGAATCCTCTGCCTCGACTATTTTTTTCAATCTGCGCCCCGGCTATGAGGAATTGGCGGATGAAATGGTGGAATACGCAGAGAATCATTTCCCGGATTTTGGGGAGGGGAGGGAACTGGTGCTTTTTGCAGGGCAGGAAGCGTTGATACAGGCGGCAAAGGATCGGGGCTATCATATCGTTTATGAGGATGTGGATCTGCTGTTTGATTTTAAAAAATCCGTATTAAACTATGAGCTTCCGGATGGATTTCATTTTGTTGACCCGCTGAAATTTGATATGCTGAAGCTTGCCAAATGCATATGGGGCGGATTTAATGAAGAGGAACTGGGTCCTTTTAAAAACTGGGATCGTCCGAATCCTTCCATGTCATGGGATCCGCATAAATCATATACAGGTATTGTTAGCTCAACGATTGCCCCGCCTCCGCATTCAACCTACAATTATAATGTGATTATCGCAAACGAACAGGATGATTACGTTTGTTTTTCGGGAATGTGGTGGGTTGTGCAAAATAAACTGGCCTATATGGAACCACTCTGTACCGTGCCAGAATACCGGAAAAAGGGATTGGCGGCGGCAGCACTCACACAGCATTACAGGAATTTGAAGGGGTTGGGGGCAGAATATATGACGGGTGGTGGCAATGATTTTTATAGAAAGATCGGGTATGAGGACGGGATACACTGGCTTCACTTGAAAAAGTAAGGAAACATCGCTCCAGAAGAAAAATGAAAAGAGGATTTTAAGGGGGATACCCCTATCTTTTGCCCCTGAATTACGCTGCTGCGGCCTGTGCCGTTTTCGCGCCACCTCCATCTCTAAAGTGGGGGATGAATAGTAAGGAAAATTATAAAGGAGGGAATAGAATGGAAATTGAGATCAAAAAGCTAACACCCGATATGGCGGATGAATATCTTCGTTATTTTGAAGAAGTCGCGTTTACTGACCATGAGGAATGGTCGAACTGCTACTGCCTAGAAAGCCATATACCGAGGGAGGAGAATGAAGCGACCTTTACCGACAGGGCGCTGCGCAGGGAAAAAGCAAAAAAGTTGGTTGAAGATGGTGTGATGCAGGGGTATCTTGTCTACAGCGGCGGCGATGTGATTGGCTGGTGCAATGCCGGGGATAAGACTAGTTATGGTCCGATTATGTCGGAGGGTGAGTTTGAAACGCGGAAGAATCCGGGAAGAGGAGAGATTAAAGTAGTTTACTGCTTTGAGATTGCGCCAGGTTACAGGGGAAAAGGAATTACACATCAATTGCTTGAGAGAATCCTTCAGGATGCGAAGGAGGAAGGATATTCCTATGTGGAGGCCTACCCATTTTTGGACAGGGATTTTGAATACCAGTACCATGGACCGGTGTCACTCTATGAGAAGCATGGATTTGTACAAATTGCGGAAAAGTCATGGTTTTGGATTATGCAGAGGAGTATGGCCGTTAAGGCAGAACAGGGGTAGAATTATGAAACGAAATATTATTGCAACCACTCCGGAATTTTTATCCCCGCAGGAATTATCCCACCAGCTAAAATGTATGGCGGTTCTTGATATCATCATGAATGCAAAGGAAGATGACTGGCTGCGCAGGGTACAGAAATATTCAAAAGGGGAAGCATACAGCGTTAGCAACGGCTCCGGTGATGAGATGGATATTTTCTTTGAGGAAAATGGTGTTTTTATCAGGGGATTTGACCATGAGAATGATTTAAACCAGTTTGGTGCCAACGAGTGGGATAACAACTTTTTTGTCGAAACCTACGCGGGAGTCCCGAAAAATTTTCTGGAAATCTATGAGGAGGAAGAACAGAAAGAATACATGACCTTTTGCATGTGGTACGATTATGGGGCGGCGTGCTGGAAACAAAATATTACGGAGGGGAACGACGGCGGAAAGGATTATTTGCTTGGTTTTATCTGCAAGGATGCGGCAAAATGGGCAGAGTGGGCGGAAGATTACTATGAAACCGAAATCGATCTTGCAGTGGTGGAAAAGGTATATGGGGGCGGGAAACTGACAGTGGAGGATATTCTAAGGTTAAATCCGGAGCGCGACGCGAAGGAGGCGCTGTCGGAAATGGGTGCTATATAAATCTGTCAGCCTGCCTCTCTAAGAGAAAAATGGATTCTGCAAGGCGAAAAGACTGGGGCGATGGATGGTAAAAATGAAAAGAGGTCGAATATGGTTTATTATCGGGATGATAAAATTCTTATCCGCAACCTGCAAGAAGGTGACGCACAGATTATCACAGACGGAGAAATTGAGCAGGGATGGGATAGTGAGGGAAGGCTTGACAAATATCTTATGCGTCTGAAAGATCAGGCAAAGGGCAGGGCAGTTGCACTGGCAGCGGAATACTGTGGTGCGGTTGCCGGGTATATCAATATTTATCCCGATGCAAAATATGGTGCATTTGCCGGATTTGGCTATCCGGAAATCGTAGATTTTGGAGTACTGGAAAAATATAGAAATCATGGGATTGGGAGCAAGTTAATGGATGCTGCGGAACAGATTGCGGCAGGGTATGCAGATACGGTTTATTTGGGGGTTGGCCTGCACCACGGCTACGGGAGCGCACAGCGCATGTATGTAAAGCGCGGCTATATCCCGGATGGCAGCGGAGTGTGGTACGGGGAGAAGGTCTGCGGGCAGTATGAAAATTGCTGCAACGACGACGATCTGGTGCTGTATCTGTCAAAGAAACTGCGCTAGATCTGGATAGGAAGAGCTGAAACAATCCGTACTTTGTGCCTGATATTAGGATTTCTTTTGTGGTAGCATAAGTAGAAGGACGCATAATATGGAAATAGAGCTTGATGTTGAAGAGAGGTAAGTGCTAAAATGGAAAAAGGAAAGCGGGAGGAGATTTTAAATTCGTTTTATTCAAATATCTGCAGCGAGGATACACGTCTGATGACGACAAAACATGGAAGTGTTGAATTTTTAACTACGACAAAATATATCGGGAATTATCTGCTAGATTGTGGCAGGGCGGATGGCAGCAGGAATGCGGCGGACATAAAAATATTGGAGATCGGGGCAGGTACTGGAAGGTATTCACTGTTTTATGCTAAGCAGGGGTATGATGTGACAGCAGTTGAATTTGTCGAAAGCAATTTGAATATCCTGCGCTCAAAAGTAGAACCGGATATGAAGATTACCGCAAGGCAGGGTGATGCATTGGATTTATCATGGATTGCGGATAATACTTTTGATGTGACGCTTGTATTTGGACCGCTTTATCATCTGTATGAGCGGGCGGATCAGCAGAGGGCAATCAGCGAGGCGATCCGGGTTACAAAGATGGGTGGAATTGTTGCGCTCGCGTATCTGTCAAGCGATTCCATTATGGTTGACTGGACGCTGCGCGACCGTCATCTGCTTGATGGGATGGGAAAGGATTTCGATGAAAATTTCAAGATTATCAATTATCCGGAAGGAGTTTTTGCGGCGTTTTATATTCAGGAATTTAAGGAGCTGATGGCACAGTTCCCGGTTCGGATGGAGCATAATATTGCGGCGGACGGGATGGCGCTGCATATGATGGAGCAGATTGACGGACTGACGGACGAGGAGTTTGTGGTCTGGATGAAATATCATTTTACGACGTGTGAGAGGGAGGAACTGCAGGGGTATAGCAATCATTTGCTGTATATTGGCAGGAAGGAGTGAACAGGAAGCGATTGCGCGGATGGATATGATACCGCTTAAAAAGTATGAAAATAGAATTTAGTGACGGGGGAACAAAATTTGGGAAGATGACCGGCATATAATTCAAACGGATGAAACAGATAATTTCTAAAGAAAGAAGGCTGTACTATAATGGAAAAAACACAACAAAGCAGAATACGAGGAGGATTATATGGGCTGCTGGTTGGGGATGCCCTAGGCGTTCCGTATGAATTCCATCCTGCCAATCATATCCCGCCATACTGTGAGATTGAAATGGTTCCGCCAAAGAACTTTTCTAGGGCGCATCCTTTGGTGATGCCGGGGACATGGTCGGATGACGGCGCACAGGCGCTCTGCCTGCTTGACAGCCTGGCTGTCTGCGGCCGCTTTTGCCTTAAGGATTTTTCAGATCGGCTGCTTTGCTGGTATGAGGAAGGAAAATGGGCGGTGGATGGCGATGTATTTGATGTTGGCATCCAGACAGGAGAGGCGTTAAATGCATATCGTGAGGGACTTGCCCCGGAACAATGTGGCATCCTGCGCCCCGATGGAAAGGGGAATGGTGCGTTGATGCGGACATTACCACTTGCCCTCTGGCATCGGGGAACGGATGGGGAACTGGTGCTTGATGCACATAACCAATGCCTGATTACCCATGGAAATCCCTGCAATCAGGTGTGTTGTGCGCTCTATTGTCTTACCGCGCGGTATCTGTTAAAAGGGCAGGAATTTCATCCGGCACTTGTGAAAGCTGTGCGGGTTCTTAGAAAACTTTACCGGCAAATGCCGGATCATGAGAGGGAGCTGGAATGGAGCGTGCGCCCTGATGAGCCGTGGCAGGGGAATGGTTCCGGGTATGTGGTGGACTGCCTGCGCAGCGCGTTTATGATTCTTGGGCGGGCAAAAAGCTATGAGGAAGCTGTAAAACAAGCGGTGATGCTGGGCGATGATACCGATACGACGGCTTGTGTTGTGGGGGGGCTTGCGGGGATTATATTCGGGGAGGAAGGGATTTTAGGGCGGTGGATGGAGATGCTTTTGGGGAGGGAGGATGTGGAAGAATTGTTGGTGCGGGCATTTGGCAGGCATTTTTAAGTAAGGATTTTAAAAGGTCTGAAAGGGATTCTTTTGGATTTGTTTTTGGAAAATTATGGGGAAAGGAGGGATTCCATGCGGGAAGGCAGGCTGTTTAGGATTGTTTATCTTCTCTTGGAAAAAGGGCAGATCACCATCCCCGAACTGGCAAAAAAACTAGAGGTATCCGAGCGGACAATTTACCGGGATATGGATGCTTTGAGTGACGCAGGAATCCCTGTATATGTGGAGCGGGGAAGAAACGGCGGCGTGCGGATGATGGAAGATTTTGTTTTAAGCCGTTTGCTTTTATCCGAGCAGGAGAAGAAGGAGTTATTGTCCGCGCTTATGAGCCTGTCAGCGGCGGGAGCCTACGATGCGGCGCTTTTGCAGAAGCTTTCTGCCTTGTTCCAGGTTTCGTTGGAGGAATGGTATGAGGTTGATTTTTCAAGGTGGGGGGAGCAGACACAGGATAACGAAAAATTTGAATTGCTAAAACAGGCCGTGATCTATCACAGGTGTGTGCGGATTGCCTATGCAGGCACCGATGGGGAGGAGAGTATCCGGACGGTGTGGCCGTTGAAATTATCCTACAAGTCAAGGGCATGGTATTTAAAAGCATGGTGTGCCGAAAAAAAAGCTTTCCGTCTGTTTAAATTGAATCGGATTCTGGAATGGGAGTTGCTTCAGGAGAGATTTACGCCGCCTGCCGGATGGGGAGCGGAAATAAAAATCGGCTCGGGTAAAAGGATGGCAACGCAGGAAGCTAGGGAGGACGGAACGGATGGAAGGGTACCGCGCACAAAAGCAGAGGAGCTGCCACTGGTGCGTCTGCGTTTTCCGCGGGAAATTGCTTATCGTGTCTTTGATGAATTTGAGGAGAGGCAGGTAAGTGCAGAAGGTGGGGATCTTATTGTAGCCGCACCGATGCCTGTGGATGATTGGGTGGTGTCTTTCCTGCTTTCCTTTGGGACGCAGGTGGAAGTGCTCGAGCCCATATATTTGCGGGAGCGTTTGACGGTGAAAGTGATGGAATTGTATGAGAAATATAAGGAGTATAAAAAGTGAGTCGGGTTATGTGGATAAGGGGATAAATTTTCGCATGTGCTTTTAAAGGAAGAAAAAGAGTGGGTCGGTGCGAAATCGGGACAGGCCTTTTATGTGGTAGGAACAGATTGGAAAGGTGATTGCAGGAATATAAAACAAGACACAATAAAAATTCCGGATAATACCTGACATACTCTGTCAGGATTTGTATGTTATGCTTTGTTCAGAAGAGCACAGACGGGTGCCGTTATAGCGGAACTTGTGCAGATTTGTGCGCTGGCTTACAGAAGCTAGTAGGGCTGTATTGTGGAAGGCTAAGTATTCTGTAAGGCGATGCAAAAAATAATTAAAAAAAGGAGAAAAGACATGGCAAGACCAACCAACAAACCGGAATTACTGCAGGCCGCAGCAAAAAAATTTGAGGAGCTGGACAATTTTATTACCTCCATGACCCAAAAGGAATTATCAACAACCTTTGATTTTTCGGGAATTCCTTCTAAGAAGGAGCGTCACTGGGGCAGGGATAAAAACCTGCGCGATGTGCTGATTCATTTAAATGAGTGGCATAACCTTGTATTAAAATGGGTTGATGCAAATAAGAAGGGGGAAAACAAGCCGCTTCTTCCGGACCCTTACAACTGGCGGACATATGGCGACATGAATATGGAATTTTTCAAGAAGCATCAAAATACGTCACTGGAAGATGCGAAAAAGGCATTAAAGGAATCTCATGATAAGATGATGGCACTGATGGAGCAATATTCGCAGGAAGAGCTTTTTTCGCGCGGAATATTTCCATGGTGCGGGGACAATGCACTGGGTTCATATTTTGTTTCAAACACCTCCAGCCATTATGAATGGGCGCTGAAAAAGTTGAAATCGCACCGGAAGATCTTAAGATAGGGGAAAGGTTGAATGGAAATGTTTCACGTTTGATTGGTATGCCCACTGAAGCGGGCAGGGAGATGGAGGAATCCCATGCACTTTGTAAAAGTCAAAGGAATTCTGTCAGCACAGAATGGTATGAACCTGTACCGTGGCTGTCTGCATGGCTGCATTTACTGCGATTCCCGCAGCAGGTGCTACCATATGGAGCATGATTTTACGGACATTGAGGTAAAGGAAAATGCCATACAACTTCTAGAGCAGGTATTGAAACACAAACGGAAAAAATGTATGATTGGTACGGGGGCTATGACAGACCCGTACCTGCCTTTGGAAATAAAGCTTGGCAATGTCAGGAAGGCGCTTGAATTGATTGACAGATACGGCTTCGGGGCAGCAGTTCATACAAAATCCAGCCGTGTGCTGCGTGATCTTGACCTTCTGCAAAAGATTAACCGGAAAACGAAGGCTGTTGTGCAGATGACGTTAACGACCTGCGATGAGGAATTGTGCAGGAAAATCGAGCCGGCAGTTAGCACGACGGGCGGGCGTTTTGCAGCATTAAAGGAGTTTAGGGCGGCGGGAATCCCCACGGTTGTGTGGCTCTCCCCCATCCTCCCATTTCTTAATGACACACGGGAGAATATTTCAGGCATACTTGAAATGTGTGGGGAGGCGGGAGTTTATGGGGTGATCTGCTTTTCGATGGGGTTAACACTGCGCGAAGGAAACCGGGAATATTTTTATGCGCAGTTAGACCGGTTGTTTCCGGGATTAAAGGAGAAATATATCCAAATGTACAAAAACCAATATATGATAGATAGTCCGAAAAATAAGGAACTGATGCACTTTTTTCACGATACATGCAGCCGGTACGGGATGGTTCATGACAATGACCGGATTTTTGAGTATTTGCACAGGTTTGAGGATAAGATGGAAAGTGCGCAGATGAGTTTGTGGGATCTGTAGATCAGGAAAAATAAAACGGCGTGATAAGAGGATAAAAAACAGTAACCTGGTCGATTCTTTTTAAAAATATGGAAAACAAAAAGGGGGGAAGCAGTATTATGATACAGGCGATTACTGACCGACGCAGCGTCCGGAAATATCAGGATAGACCCGTGCCGCGTTCCATGATCGAGGAAATTATTAGGGCGGGGATTCTTGCACCATCCGCAAAAAATCGTCAGCCGTGGAAATTTGTTGTTGTTACAAAGGGTGCGCGGGAGGAAATGCTTGCGGCACTAGTCAAAGGGCTTGAGCGTGAAAGAAGAAAGCCGTTTCTTGCAAAAAGCGCCTGCTACCTTGATAGCGCGGAATATACGTTTAGTATTATGAAACAGGCTCCTGTGGTGATTTTTATAATCAATCCGCTCGCAAAGGAATTGCAGGGTGTGCACTGGGAAGAAGAGGGAGAAATGAAATGTCCGCCTGCGGCAGACATTAAAGCATGGGAAGCGAAGAGCGGATTTTCGGAGGAAGACCGGATTGCAGAAATCTGTAATACGCAGTCCATTGGGGCGGCGATTGAAAATATGGTCTTAACAGCGACGGATTTGGGGCTTGGCAGCCTGTGGATCTGCGATACGTTTTTTGTGCAAAGGGAGCTGGATGAGTGGCTGGGCGCAAAGGGGGAGTTGTTTGCAGCCCTGGCGATAGGCTTTGCGGATGAAGCGCCAAATGCAAGACCTAGGAAGGATTTTAAGGATGTTGTTGAGTGGCGGGATTAAGACCGCGGATGCAGTCAAGAGGTAGTGACAGGAAATGGGTAAGTGATCAATAAGAAGAAGGGGGAAACATGGTACAGGAACTGACGGATATTTTTGAGAGGAATTTTCCCTATGTTGAGAGGAATGGGTTATCGGTTCAGCGGATTTTAGGGCATAAGGAAAATATGGTGATTGCAAGGAGGGATGAAAAGAACCGGCTGATCGGTGCGGCGGTTGTAAACCAAAGTACGATATTAATGCTTTGCGTAGATCAGGAATACCGCGGGCAGGGGATTGGAAGCGAACTGTTAAAAAAGGCGGAGGATGCTATATGGGAAAAAGGGTTTGAAAAAATCAATGTGGGGGTCGGATTTGATTACCTCGCACCGGGTGTACCAACATCAAAGTGCTATTTCCCAGCAGAAAATGAAAAATTGTATCCGGGTCTGGATGAAACGGCGAGTGATTTTTTCACACATAGGGGTTATGTGCATTCATGGGGTTGTAATTGTTTTGACATGCGGTTTTCGCTGAATGAATTTGAGCGGGAGGGGTATGATGCCGGTGTGGAGATTGATGGGATTACATACCGTTTTGCATCGCTTGGTGATAAGGATGCGGTCTGTGCCTGCATGGATGACGCGTACCCGGAATTTACCGGATATTACAGGGACGATATCCTGTATCAGGAAGGGAAGGGAGTGGGGGTACTGATTGCAGTTTCAGGTAATGAGGTGATAGGGGCACTAATCATTGGGACGGAGGATGCAGAGAAGGGACTTGGCAGCGTTGGCTGCGTGGCTGTCCGCGAAGGATGGCGTGGCAGGCATATCGCTGTCAATCTTGTAACTGTTGGGACAAAGCATTTGAAAAAAAATGGTTTTCTTAAGGCATATCTAAGTTATACATACAGTGGTTTAGATCACATGTATGGTTATGCGGGATATAAGATATGTGTGTATTTTATGATGGCGGAAAAATATAAGAGGGTATAAGCTGGGCAAAGCAGGCGGAGAAATGGAAAAATTATGCAAAAAACGGAAACGAAAATTAATATTCCCGACTTTCCAAAGGAACTGCATCCTTATTTGGTGGGCGCAAAGATTTATGACAGCAGTTCGAGTCCGAGGGCGAAAGTCTATTATATTTCCTCCGGCTATTATTTAAAGGTTGGGGAAAGAGGGACGCTTTTACGCGAAGCATTGATGGCGGGCTGGTTTTATGAAAACGGGCTTGGCGTTAAAGTGGTTTGCTATATCGGGGGCGATCGGGATTATATGCTGACAGAAGCCGCTAAGGGGGAGGACTGCCTTTCCTGTCTTGATGATCCAAAACAATTATGCGGCGTGATGGCCGAGGCAATGAAAATGCTTCATTCCATGCCGCTTTTAGATCTGCCGGATTCCGCTGCTTATGAGAGCTGCCAGGCTGCGCTTATAAGCGGTAAGGGGGATTATGACGGGAGTATTCTGATGCCGGGATTTATGATTTCTTCAAAGGAGGAAGCATGGGAGCTTATGCAGGAAAATAAGCACCGCCTGAAACATGATACTTTGATACATGGCGATTTCTGTTTGCCGAATATTATGGTAAAGAATGGAAAATTTTCCTGTTTTATTGACCTGGCAATGGCGGGGGCTGGGGATAAGCATATTGACTTGTATTGGGCGCTTTGGTCGTTGCAGCATAATCTGGGAACAGAAAAATATACGGATTATTTTTTGGATCTGTACGGCAGAAAGAATTTTGAGTATGATATGATCAGGGTGGTTGCAGCATTTGAAGCATTTGGGTAAAACAAGCCGGTGGGAATAACGGAGAAGCATTTTTAAATTTTAAAATTAAATGGGGTGTGGGCTGTAAACATATAGTCTGTTAAATATTTTTTTAGTGAAAAAATACATGGTGCTAGGATCATGTAATATGGGTGGATAAGCTGATTATAAGTAACTTGATTTTTAGGAGAAACATAGATGAAAGAAATAATTGCATATGAAATGGTATGTGATAAAACATTGGAGTATCGAAATGACATAATTTGTGTCCCTTTTTTAAAAAGATACTGGAATGAATATATGAAAATATATAATGAATGTTTTTATAAAATGAGAAAAGACGGATATCAGTATGGCCATGATATGTTTCATGGCCGTCTGTGGAAAGATCCGGCACAGACTTAATTTTTTAAAGCAGTTGTAAAGCAGCTCTGAATGGTATATACTGTTTTCTATACGACATCATCCTTTGTAGGTTATTGTATTTCTTAGCAGAAACAGTATACACCCACAGAGGCGTGATGTCTTTCGTTTTAAGCCATTTTTAGTAACTTTGGTAAAATTTCAAATTTGCTCATTTATAGTCAAATATATAAAAATATTATAGAAAGGCGCTGTTTTGAAATGGAAGAAAAATATTTTTATATCAAGCCCGAAAAAGCAAGGGGGCTGTTATCTCAAATGAAAGAAATGAAAGCCGCAAAACGCGGCGTTGATAGGCAAGCATATTTAATTGATGAATATGCGGTATTAAAGGCTTCTAAAATCAAACTTAGGAATGTTACGACACGCGATGATAACCTTGCTTATTTTGACGAATTAATTAAAACTCTTATGGATTTAAAAGAACAGGGTGTTGCGGTTGTTCCTATACTTGGATATTGTGTTGAGCCAAACAGCGAAAATGGAAATGGCTATATAATTCAATCACGGGCAAAAGGCGCGGAGCTTTATGATGATTCAATTATGAAAGAATATTATGTTGGCAAGCCTCATTTTGCATATCTTTCAAGTGATATTGATGCGAAAGAATATGTTATTTCCAGGACGAACCTAATATCCAAAGTACCGCAAAATCACTTTGACAAATTCATAAGGGATATTATCATTTTATTAAATAACGATATTTTAATAGATTTCAATGGGAAAAGCAATTTTTTCTATGACGATATCGATGGCTTTCAGTTTATTGACCTTGATTCTCACACTGATTATAAATACGGATTAGTTGAAAATAAAATGGATGGGAAGGAAATTGCCGCATATTACGGCTTTACGCCCTGTCATCTTGCGGTAGGGACAAAGCTGCTTCCAGATTTTGCGTTGGACGAAAAGGCTATTTCTATAATTGACGATGAAAAATTACGTCAGCTTGCCATGGATAATAAAACTATTTATGAAAAGTGCAAAACCGCATTATTAAATAATGGAATCCTGGAAAAGCAGCTAAGCAATTCACTTGCAATACTTAAGTTGTTTGGATGCTGCAATATGCAAGAAAATAATATATAACTATTTTCAAGTCATAGATAAAATAAATGATATTTTCCTTTATTTGCAAAATGGAGAAATAATAGGTGCAATATCTTGCTATGATGCTGTATAATAGGACTTAATCAGAAATCCTTTCATTTAAGGGTTTTACCGATTAAGTCCTATTTTTTTATCCTATTTACCCATCCCCACTTACCTAGGGGAAAACCTTTACCCAGAAAACCACGAAAGGAGAACAGCGAATGGCAAAAATCATAGCCATCATGAACGAGAAGGGCGGTGTTGGCAAATCAGCCACCGCCATGATTTTAGCCTACCTGCTGGCAAAGCGGGGGAAGAAAACCTGCCTACATCCAGACCCCGCAAGGGAAGGACTTTAATGAGGATTTGATGGCGTTTTTGGAAATGGAAGAAAGACAAGAAGAATGCAAAAATTTCCGGTCAAGGCAGGAATAGGTTTGTGAAACAAACCAAGAAAACA
>CAMWUU010000008.1 GCA_947177515.1 uncultured Lachnospiraceae bacterium | reverse complement strand
TCGCCCTGCTTGTCATAGCAGCCCACGAAATCGTAGCCGAGAAGCTGGGTGAATGAATTTAAGTTAAGCGTTTGCCCTTCCGAAAGGTCAAGTTCGACCCGTGTGCCTTTAGAGAGGTTATCATAGATTACCGCGTGATAGGTTGGTGCTGGTGTGGGAGTTGGTGAGGAAGACTGTGGGGGGAGAGAGGATGGGGTGCCGGTTTTGGCAGGTTCGTTGATGCCTGTCGGTGTACCATCCGCCTTTTCTCCCGGCGTACCTGTCTGTTCCGTTTTGCTGCCGCAGGCACCAAGAAAAAGACAGGCAGCAATCACAAGACAGCGGCGTATCACCCTTTTTTGCAGGTTTTTGCCGGATATTATGTTGGGATATTTGATTTTATGATTCATTTATGATTCCTCCGTGTTTCTTTTTTTTCGGCTTTTGGGTTTGCGGATTTGGGACAGTCCACCTATAATCACATAAATACGCTGCACAATACAGGTAACAACAAATACAATAAACAAAACAACCACAACTTTAAGCGGCATAGGAAGCCCTTTAAAGATTCCGACAAGGAGGGAGCCTGCAAAGCCAGTCGCGGCGGAAATTGTATTAGAAACCATTTGTCCAAGCAAATCAAGAGTAAAAGAGATGGTATCCTTTGTCTGCTTAAACAGGCTTTCCGTCCGGTCTTTTTCCCTCTGTGCCAACACTTCCATATCCACCAGGGTATCCGTCTTTACGGAAATTGGTTTGCCATGATATTTGTATTTCATGCTGACGGCGGAGAAATCTTCCACCAGTGTATAATCGATTTCGCAGGAATCGGAAAAAAGACTGTTGGTATAACTTTCGCAGTAGCGGTAACCCTGTGTGTCACCAAAATGAACCACCCAGTCGTATCCGGCCTGTTGTGCAGAAAACAGGGTATTGTAGTTTGACATTTCATTCTGTTTCCCATCCCCGTTTTGGTTCTCTTTGATTTCTGCTTCGCTTAGTTTGTAAATCGTATTGTATATGTAGGGACTGCCATTGCTGTTATAATCGCGATGTGCCGTTACATGGATGGTTTCCGGCGTGACAATCTGGATTTTCTTTTCCGTCCGGGTAAGGTTTGCTGTTTTGTAATCCTCCTGTGCACCTTTGAATGTGTACTGATTAATAGTATAATCAATCACAATCTCCGTGATCTCATCGGGAGTGAAATAATGGTCGATCTCGCGGTCAAAACAGTTGAAAGCAAAATAGTAAAAAGAACGCTGGTCGCCGTCTTTTACATCCGTATTGTTCCAGAGATTATTCCAGGCATCCCGGATTAGTCCCCTTTCATTTTCAAACTGGTAAATACTTTCCAAAAGCATCCCGGTCAGTACGATATGGTTAACGGATTCCTGTTCGAAAAAATATTTCCCATCCCCGGTTCCCATTTTGCAGTTTATTTCCCTGTCATAGCGGATTTCCCTGCCCTCCGGGTTTTGAAAACCGATTTCGGAAATGGTATAGCAGGAATCCGCAGCCTGTTCAAAACCGGAAAAGGCATATTTGCGATAATTGTGGTCGGTATCCAGCGGATGCATATTAATTTCGTATTTGTGGCCATTTATAATAATATAATTTACCTGATAGTCCGTTTCCTCAGGCATTGCCATATACAGGTAGAGCGTCGCATCCAGATAAAGCATGGAAATCAGTTCGGAGCGAAGGATATCATTAAGGTTCTGGTATTGCTCGCGCGTGATGCCAAGGTGGTAGAAATCATTTTTAATCGATGTGGTTTCATTAATTTGATAGGGGATTGCTTCCCCGGCTGTCTGCGTGGCTTTTGGCGGCGTTTCTTTTGCGGAAAGCGGTAAAAAGCCAAAGCTGCTTATGGTGATTCCCAGGGTAAGGCATAATGCGGTTATCTTTTTTATTTTCATAAATTTTCTCTCCTGATGGTTGGTTTTATAATTGGAATACAGTAACCGGGCGGATGTGGTAAATAACAGAACACATAATCCTATCTGTATTATAGCATAGAGGTACGGGCTGTCAAGCGACATTTTTCTTACTTTTTTTACCAATGCTGACAGGAAGGAAATTATTGACATTATCTTTGCAATACCTTATAATTGGGATACTGGCTGTCCCCGGATGAAAGCAGGGGGATACAGATATTATGAAAAGAGGAATTGGAGGAGGAAATTATGGCAGAGGGGAAAAACAAGTATTCAGGGACACAGACGGAAAAGAACCTGGAGGCGGCTTTTGCGGGGGAATCACAGGCACGGAATAAATATACATATTTTGCGTCCGTAGCAAAGAAGGAAGGATACGAGCAGATTTCCGCAATGTTTTTAAAAACTGCGGATAATGAGAAAGAACATGCAAAGATGTGGTTTAAGGAACTTTCCGGAATCGGTGATACGAAACAGAATCTAAAAGATGCTGCGGGCGGTGAGAATTTTGAGTGGACAGATATGTATGAAAACTTTGCTAAAACAGCGGAGGAAGAAGGTTTTCCTGAACTGGCAAAGAAATTCCGCATGGTAGGAGAGATTGAAAAGCACCATGAAGAAAGATACCGCGCTCTACTTAGGAATGTAGAAACTGCGGCAGTGTTTGAAAAGAGTGAAGTAAAAATCTGGGAGTGTCGTAATTGCGGGCATATAGTGGTTGGAACCAGCGCGCCAGAGAGATGCCCGGTATGCAATCATCCACAGGGGTATTTTGAAGTATGTGCGCAGAATTATTAAACGATTTTGGCGGTGTCTGTCAATCCATCGACGGTATCCCGTTTAAACTGAAAAGTCCGTTTGATTTTAATTTTATCTGCCAGTACGGCAGAGTGTTCAAAGTCTATGATGACCAGGATTCCGGCAATATCTGTTTTGGCACAAAAAAAGAGGGGAAGCGTTTTTTTGTAAAATTTGCTGGTGCCCCTGTCAAACGGTATGGGGGGAAACCGGAGGATGCCATTGCCCGGCTTAAAGCATCGGTGCCGCTCTATCGTGATTTAAGGCATGAAAATCTGATTGAGTTGGTGGATGCACAAAAGATCGGCGGAGGCTTTGCAATGGTTTTTGCGTGGGAGGATGGTGACTGTATGGGGCGGATGTACCCACAGGCACATGAACGGTTTATGAAGCTCCCACTTTCAGCAAGACTTACCGTTTTCCGGGATGTGCTCTGCTTTCTTGAATACACGGCGGCTAAGGGCTATGTGGCGGTTGATTTTTATGATGGGAGCATCCTGTATGATTTTAAAACCGGGAAAACGACGGTCTGCGATATTGATTTTTTCAGGAAGCAGCCCTGTGTCAATGATATGGGACGGATGTGGGGCAGTTCGCTGTTCCAGTCGCCGGAGGAGTATGAGCTTGGGGCGGCCATCGATGAGGTGACGAATGTCTATACAGTTGGAGCGACAGCCTTTGCCCTTTTCGGGAATTATGGGCGGGCGAGGGAGCAATGGGAGCTTGGCGATCCATGTTTTGCCGTGGCAGAAAGAGCGGTGAAAAAAGAGCGGTCGCTGCGGCAGCCTTCGATTGCACAGTTTCGAAGGGAATGGGAAAAAGCGTTGGAATAAAAATATAGCGGGGCGTACAGGTTTAACTTGTACGCCCCGTTTTTATGTGTCCATTGAAATAAGGCAGATTTGATGGTGCTAAAATATGAACTGCGAAAGATTAGAAAATTCATCGGTACTTGCCAGAATTTTGAAAATATGGTAAAATACGGTATAATTTCGTCGAATGGACAGGAGAGGTTTTATGGGCAATTATATGGTTCGGCAATATATCGGCAAAAATGTATATGAGGCTTTTTTGGAGCGCATGGACTTTATTTTTCAAGAGTTTGATAATATTTTTGTTTCTTTTTCCGGTGGTAAGGACAGTGGGCTTTTGCTCAATATGGTGCTGGATTTCCGGAATCAGAATGCCCCAAACCGCCGTATTGGCATTTTCCACCAGGATTTTGAAGCGCAGTACACGGTAACTTCCGAATATGTGGAGCGTACTTTTGAGCGCCTGGAACAGGAGAAAAATGTGGAACTTTATTGGGTCTGCCTGCCCATGGCAACACGCACTTGTTTTTCAAGTTACCAGATGTACTGGTACCCGTGGGATGACAGGCAGCAGGAGATATGGGTTCGTCCAATGCCGAAGAAGAAGTATGTGATTAATATGAGGAATAATCCTATTACGACTTATCGTTACCGTATGCACCAGGAGGATCTTGCCCGCCAGTTTGGGCGCTGGTACCGCCTTTCGCATGGGAACCGCAAAAGTGTAAGCCTGCTTGGTGTGCGTGCTAATGAATCCCTGCAGCGTTACAGTGGTATTTTAAACAAGAAGTACGGTTACAAAGACCAGTGTTGGATTACCAGGCAATTTAAAGATACTTATGCTGCTTCACCTTTATACGATTGGACATCCAGTGATGTTTGGCATGCAAATGCCCTTTTTGGATATGATTATAATAAATTATATGATCTGTATTATATGGCGGGTTTAAAACCGAGCCAGATGCGGGTTGCATCCCCGTTTAATGATTATGCAAAAGACAGCCTAAACCTCTACCGTGTGATTGACCCAGCCATCTGGGCTAGGCTAGTGGGAAGGGTGCAGGGGGCAAATTTTGGCGCAATCTACGGCAAGACCAAAGCGATGGCCTATCATTCCCTTACCCTGCCCGAAGGGCATACGTGGGAATCTTATACAAAATTTCTATTAGATACCCTACCAGTCAGGCTGAGGAACAATTATATTAAGAAGTTCCAGACTTCGATTGAGTTCTGGCATAAGACCGGCGGAGGGCTGGAGGAGGAAACCATCCGTGAATTAATTGACCATGGTTACCATATAAGGCGCAATGGGGTATCAAATTATACGGTTATGAAGAATTCACGGATTATTTTTCTGGACAGTATCCCGGATGATACGGATGATATCAAATCGACTAGGGATATCCCAAGCTGGAAGAGGATGTGCTATTGTATTTTAAAGAATGACCATACCTGCCGTTTTATGGGATTTGGCCTGACAAGGGAACAGCAGAAGCAGGTGGATTCTTTGAAGGAAAAATATAGACAGGTGGTGAAGAAAGATGGTGTTTAAAAGTCCTGTTTATGGGGTGGTTGCGGTTCCGGTTGAAAAGATTGAGCCGAATACATACAACCCGAATGCGGTCGCGCCGCCGGAATTAAAGCTTTTGTATGACAGTATTAAGGAGGATGGTTATACTATGCCTGTGGTATGTTATTATGACCGCGGGCGGGATAAATATATTTTGGTGGATGGCTTCCACCGATATCGTATTATGCTTGATTACCCTGATATTTATAAACGCGAGGGTGGGATGCTACCAGTCAGTATTATTGACAAGCCCTTAGATCACCGGATGGCAAGTACGATCCGTCACAACCGTGCCAGGGGTTCGCACGATGTGGATCTGATGAGCAATATTGTAAAGGAACTGCATGAACTTGGCCGTTCCGATGCCTGGATTTCCAGGCATCTTGGTATGGACAGGGATGAAATCCTCCGGCTGAAACAGATTACGGGACTTGCGGCATTGTTTCGCGATGTGGAGTTTGGAACGGCGTGGCAGCCGACCGAGGCAGAGGCCTTGGCAGTCGGGGAGGATATGGGGAGAATTGCAGATGGCCAGGCGGCGGTGGCAATGCAGGAGGGGACAAAAGAGGAAATGCCAGAGGGATATGGAACTTTTGATGGGAGGGATGGAAACTGGGAGGATGGGATAAGCGGGGATGGATAATGGCGGATTATGATTGTTTAGGATATGCTTTCCCGGTTTCCCACTCCTGTTTTAAAATTCCATATTCGCTTATATCTAAGAATTCACCTTCCGCGGATTTGAAACATTCCCGTCTTGTGCCTTCCAAGGTCAGACCGCATTTTCTTGCAACCCTGCCGGAGTTAGGGTTTTTCACTGCATGGCCTAAACATATGCGATGGAAGCCAATTTCGCCAAACAGATAGTCAATCACGGCCTTTGTGGCTTCCGTCATAATACCCCTGCCCCAGTAGTGATAGCCTATGCAGTAGCCAAGTGCTGCGGACTCAGAATGGTTATTGACCTGTACAACACTGATATTGCCGATAGCTTTGTGTTCAAATTCGATGATCCAATTGTAGTAGTCCGGTTTTTCATATTCAGTACACCATAATTCTAAAAGCTGCTTTGTCTGTTCCGGGGATTCATGGGCGGACCAGGTTAGAAAACGTGTGACGCGCTTATCGTTTGCCCAGTTCTGGTACATTGCGTCCGCGTCCCCGACGGTGAAGCGGCGCAGGGTAAGCCGCGCGGTGGTAAGTGTCTGTGTTCCTTTGTGTGTCAGCATAAAAATCCTCCTTCTGCCGTATTTTTTCAGGGTGCGGCTTCCCGGCTGTTTACTTCTGGAAAATGTCGAGTGTATGGTGGGAATAACCTACCATATCAGAACGTTCGCAGGTGGCAAGATGGTAATTTAGGAACAATTCATAGGTGGCATCGTCCATTGCATCCACGACTTCCCGCATATGGTTTGTGTATCCGTCCGACGCTATAAAATGGAGCTGTGTTACAGGGAATTTTGAGCGCAGCGCGTCAATATCTTCCTTGCGGTAAAGTTCAAAAAGATCCCACGGGTTTGAAAAGGCCTGGAACGTTTTGGTATCAAGCATACATTTTTCAATAAGTTCATGGATATGTCCGCGGATAAAGCCATAGGAGCAGATGGCGGCATCCCCCATACAGTAGGCAGCAAAAATAATACCGCCGTTTTTGGTGATCCGGATAGCTTCGGACAGTGCCTTTTCCTGTTCCTCTTTTGTAAACAGATGGTACATCGGGCCAAGCAGTAGTGTGATATCGTATGTAGTATCCGGGAAAGCGGAAAGGTTGGTGGCATTTCCCTGTGTTATGGTGATTGGCTCGCCGGGAAGGGTGTGCTGGTGAAACAGATCAATGTTGTGCGCGATAAGTTCGACTGCATCCACCTGGTAGCCCTTTTGGGCAAGGGCATGGCTGTAGCGCCCCGTTGCAGCGCCGATCTCCATAATGCGCATGCCGGGCTGGAGATATTTTTCGATATAGTGCATGGTTGTAAGATACTCTACCATGCCATGGCGTGAGAGAAGCCTACCCTCCTCATCATACTGCCCATAATAATCCGCAAGATATTTTTCTGTGTCCATCGGTTTGCCTCCTGAATAAAATTGTGTATGTGGGTGATAAGGGAATAAAAAAACAGCGCAGGCTGTGAAATGGAGATAGCCTGCACTGTGTACGACCTTCCTGTTAAAAAATCCCGTCCTGCGGAATTTTCCTTAAAGAGTATGCTGTCTTAGCAATATCTTCGGAAAAGGTACAACAATGCAAGCCCCGCCTGCTGCCAGTACATGGCAGGGACGGACGGCATCATGACAGTATTAAGGGATGGATTCCTGCGCCCTGACATGGTCTTACCTCCGAAGAATAATTTTGTATAGGATAACACCGCCGGATTGGAATGTCAAGCAAAAATTTAAGCCATACCGTTTACCGTGCGGTACTTGTACAGCATTTCAGCGTGGTTTTGTTCCTCAACCTGGATATCCGCCAAAAGTTTGCGAACCGGGGCTTCGGAGAACCGGAAAACATCCGCATTATATTCTGTGGAAACAAGTTTTTCGGTACCAATGCAGTCAGTTGCAAGGAAATTATCAAATTTCTTGTCTTCACTCTGGTCATTTGCGGAGTAGGTTGCCTTCGGTTCGTAATCCCGTCCGGAGGAATCGTTGCAGTCGCAGGATGGCACCTGGCCATTCAGCACCTGCCCCAGTGCATCATAATGTTTCTGCTCCAATGTTTCAAGCTGTCCAAACAGATCTTTTAATACCGGATCTTTAGCCTGTTCCTTGTATCTGCGGTATTTTTCAATGCAGTTTTTTTCCTGTGTCTGCAATTCGGAAATTGCGCTTGTTTCGGTCTGTTTTAAAATCATGGTGTAACTCCTTTCGCTGCTGATATTGTCTGGATTCGGGATTTAACACATCCCGATCAATGCATTAGTATGGGCTGGTTTTTACAGATTATTCTATTGTATAGGGTATGAAAACGGAAGAGTTGAGGAGATAGTACAGTATAATTATAATCTATCCAGTGAATAAAAATCTTGTAAGAATGTACAATAAGAATAAAACAGCATCCCCCGGAAACAACGCGGGAAGGGGGATGCGGAACTTTAATAAGGAGGAATATGGAAGTGGAATCCATCTGGAACAAAACAGAAAAACTCCCGCATTTTGACGAACTTCGCGGAAACATCAAAACAGATGTACTCATTGTAGGCGGCGGGATCGCGGGAATCCTGTGTGCGCACTTCTTAAAGGAGCGCGGGGTCAACTATATCCTGGTAGAAAAGGACACAATCTGTTCCCACACTACGGGCAATACAACGGCAAAAATCACAGCGCAGCACGGGCTGATATATCAGAAACTTATAAAGATGGCGGGGACGGAGCGGGCACGGCAATATCTGGAAGCAAACCAGCTCGCAGTCAGGAAATATTTTGAACTCTGTAAGGGGATGGACTGTGACTTTGTGGAAAAAAACAATTTTGTATATTCTGTTAGGAACCGGGAAAAAATTGAGGCAGAAATGCGGGCACTCGAGAAACTGGGCATGAAACCGCTGCTTACTAGCGCCGGGGAATTGCCAGTACAGACAGTCGGGGCAGTAGGATTTGCGCACCAGGCTCAGTTCCATCCCCTGAAATTTATTGCTTCGATTGTCAAAGATTTAAAATTATATGAACATACTTTTGTAAAAGGCTTTGTCGGGAACTCTGCGATTACCAGGAATGGCAAGATCAGCTTCCAAAGACTGGTGGTTGCAACACATTTTCCAATGGACAACAAACATGGACTATATTTTATGAAACTATATCAGCACCGTTCCTATGTGCTCGCACTCGCAGGTGCGCCGATCCCACAGGGGATGTATGTGGATGAAAGTAAGACTGGGTTTTCATTCCGCGGGCAGGGCGAAGTCCTGCTGCTTAGCGGAGGGGGACACCGGACAGGACAAAATGGTGGGGCATGGCAGGAACTCACCCGTTTTGCAAAAAGAAACTATAAAAAAGCATATGAAGTCACCCGTTTTGCAGCCCAGGATTGCATGACACTTGACGGGATTCCATATATTGGAAAATATTCAAAAAACATGGGAGAAAGCTATGTGGTAACAGGATTTAACAAATGGGGTATGACTTCGTCAATGGTCGGAGCAATGCTGTTAGCCGATATGCTGACAGGCAGGAAAAATCCTTATACCAATGTATTTGACCCGTCACGCAGCATGTTCCATACGCAACTTTTGGTAAATCTTTCGGGGACAGCCGCCAATTTCCTAATTCCATCTAAGAGGCGTTGCCCACATCTTGGATGTGTGTTAAAATGGAACAGTGCGGAACATTCATGGGATTGCCCATGTCATGGGTCAAGATTTACGCGGGATGGCAGATTGTTAGATAACCCAGCAAACGGTAGCTGCTATATCCCATCCAGGTAATCCGTATCTATTCGATTATTACTGTGGATGTCCTACTGTCTGTAACCATCGGGATTTCGGATGTCTATATTTTGGGAGGCGGGGCAAAAAATTCAAATATCTGGAACCATTCTAAACCCCGCCTCGTCAAATAAATAAAATATAATAGCCAAACGAACGAAGTTCGTTTTGAACGAAGTTCGTTTTGAATGAAGTTCGTTTTGAACAAAGTTCGTTTGGCTGAATAAAGCTAGGCATTTATATATAAAGCAGGGGGTATTGCATTATACTTGTAAGTTTGGAAGAAGGGGGAAGAATTATGAAGAAGAAAATGAAGGGGGTTGCGGCGGTTCTGTTAGCAGTGGAGTTGGTGTTGGCAGGCGGATGCGGGAAAACACTGGCAGGTCAGGAAACTGGTGGTGCAAAAGGGGAAGCGGGGATGTTTTGCGGTATGGCAGGGTTTCCTGTTCAGATGAAGAAGGAAGGCAGTATTGTAGCAGAAGGGTTAGCTAAGGCAAAAAAAGAATTGACAGGCAGGTTCACCGAACCGGAAGAAATAAAGGAAAATGGGGAGGGAGCGGATATAAACGCGGGGGATACAGGATTTTTAGCCGCAAAGAATTATCAAGAGATTTTGGACGTATTACGCACAAAGAATGATGTTTTCCACTGGGAGATGTACCAGGATTTTGCGTTGGATTCTGTGGAAGGGGTAAATGGCGGAGTGATGAACGATGCTGTGGCAAAGCCGGGGACATCCGAAGAAATCGGGGCATCGGGGAAGGATTATTCAGATACCAATGCACAGGTGGAGGGGATTGCCGAAGCCGATATTGTCAAGACGGACGGGGAGTATATATACATATTGTCAAAAAAGGATTTAGGTACCAAGATATATATTGTCCAGGCAAAGGATGGAACACTGGCGCTGGAAAGTTCGTTTTCGCCTGAGAAAACATTTGAAATCTGGCAGGAGGAAATGTATGTTTCCGGGAATCATCTGGTTGTAGTACGGTATGGGGCAAAACGCTTAGAAGGGGCATCGGGGGAGGATGATTTTATTGATGTGTGGTTTGGATACCACGGTGAGCGGCAAACAGAGGTTTTAATATACGATATTACGGATCGGAAAGCACCATTCCTTGCGGGAAGCCATGTCCAGGATGGGGATTATGTGAGCAGCAGAAAGAAAGATGGTTATCTATATGTAATTTCACAGAAAGATATTTACAATAATGTAATGTTGTATATGGATCGTGTACAGATTACGGAGGAGATTACGATTCAAAAAGAGGAAGGGGATGTTTCACGCTCTGGCAGTTGGGATATAAATACTTCGGCAAACACTGGGGGAAGGATGGAAGATAACAAAGATACTTCTTTTAGGGCAAACCAGGCTGCGGGGATAAAAGAGAATAAGGAGGTGGCGGGGGCATCCGGGCAGGAGATGGAGCTTTCAGAAGAAGATCTTGCAAAACTGCCGCAGGTGGATGGCGTGCCGGTTGCGCCGGGCTGCATTTATTTTCGTGGGGATGGTCAGAATTCTGGCTATACAATCGTGACGGCAGTCTGTCTTGATACACCCAAAAAACCGGTGGAAAGTATCAGCTTTATGGCGGGCAGCGGGCATTGTTACATGAGCGGGAATGCGATCTATCTGGGAGATTATAATTGGTACAGCGATGACGGGGGTTCGGATCATACGGATATTGTAAAAATTTCCTATGCGGATGGCCAGTTGGAGTTTGCAGCGCAGGGGATAGTAAAAGGAAGTCTGGATGATCAGTTCTCCATGGATGAGAAGGATGGATATCTGCGTATTGTGACAACGGTGGAAAAATATAAGTCCGTGCAAGAAATGGATCATTTATGGAAGCGTTATCTGGGGAGGTCAAATGCCCTTTATGTGTTGGATCAGGATTTAAAGGTCGTTGGTTGCCTGGAAGATTTGGCAGAGGATGAGAGAATTTATTCGGCGCGTTTTATTGGCGATACCGCGTATTTTGTTACATTCCGGAACACGGATCCGCTATTTTCCGTAGATGTTTCGAATCCGGCAAACCCTGTTCTGCTCGGTGCATTGAAGATTCCGGGCTTTTCGGATTATCTGCACCCTTACGGTGAGAACCTGCTGCTTGGTATTGGCTATGATGCAGATGAAACAGGAATACAAAACGGTGTAAAACTTACGATGTTTGATATCAGCGATCCGTATAAGGTAGTAGAAAAGCATACGCTGACCCTGGATTGTTATGACAGCAGCGAAGCGTGTTACAATCATCGGGCGGTGCTGGTGGATAAAGAGCGGGGACTGATCGGGCTGCCGTTTGAGGGTTCTTACCATGGGGAGGACGGATATCGGGATTATATGGAGAAAAAAGGATATGTGGTATATGGTTATGATGGGGAGAAGGGTTTTTACCAGAGGTTTGAGAAGGACTATGTGAGGAAGTGGAACGGGACGTATTATTATGATATCAGACCTGGGATGGAAGAGGATGTACAGCAAGAACCTTCACAGGAAGAAATTGCAGGAGGGGAAGTGGAGCGCTTGCTGACGGAACCAGTGGTAAAGTATCAGGGAACAGTGGAAGAGGATAACTGGAATAACTGGTATTATATGCGTTTGCGCGGGGTTTATATCGGGGATTATTTTTATCTGGTCAACCAGATTAGGGAAATATGCTCCTACCGGATGGGGCAGGATGGTTTTTCGGAAGTTGCACAGATGGAACTTAGGTAATGGGTGATATACTTGCTTTCCGCTTATTTGTTTTTTCTGTATAACCTGATATATTTAATTGCAAATATATCAGGTTATAAATGAACTGGATCTGGTGTTTCGTATAACAAAGATTTAGGAAACTTGCAGGAAGGGTGTAATTCATCCCCTACATTTCGCAAGCGGGTCCCGTCTATGTACGACGGCAAGCCAGAACATGAAATTATTTTTGGAGGTAGTTAAAAATGGGAGAATATGTTAAGAGCAAAAAAGATATGCGATTTCAAAGTCAGGATGCCCTAAAGACGGTACAGAGTGTAATTGATGATGCAGACCAAACCTTGAACGACAAATCAAGACGGATGTCCGATTCTCCGATTGGAGAGGCACTTGCCGGTGCGGTTGGCGTTAGTTTGGGGGCTGGGATCGGCTTTGCTGGCCTCTATTTGGGTGGTTCTGTTGTTGGTCTTAGTGCTGCGGGTATTACAAGTGGACTGGCTGCGGCAGGTGGACTGATTGGTGGCGGTATGGCTGTCGGAATTGCTGTGTTGGCGACTCCCGCTGTCTTGCTGGGCGGAGTCGGCGTGGGTGTCGCATCCCATAAAAAAAATAAGAAACTCCGCGAAGCAAAAGAGTTTCTTTATAAGAATGCCATTGCCAAGCAGACCGCCATTGTAGAGGCACTTAAAAAAGAAACAGACGCTGACAAAGAAAGGATAGACTATTTAAACAGGTTAAATATCCTTCTGCAAGCCGCTATTAAGGATTTGAAACACGATTTGGGTATCTCGTAAGTACCTTTGAGGGAGGAAAACCTAATGAGCAGATTCCAATATTCAGGGCAGGAAAAGAATCTGAATAAGATACTGAAGATGAATCAAGACAGATCATTATCCCTAAGAAATGATTCTGATATGGCCGCCAAAAGACAGGCGGCGGATGCAACGATTGATTCATCTTTGGAATTATTACAGTCGCTTGGAAAACATGTTGATATTGAAAAGCTGAAACAGGAAATTGCTGCCCAGGGAAAAGAGCGGCGGCTTGAACATCGTCCAGGGTTTGAAACATGGGATGAAATTGTGCGCCAGGCAAACGAGCACTGTACTACCCCAGTCGTATTGGAAGATATCATGTCTGCAAGTGAGATTGATGCTTCCTTCCGTGAATTGGACACAATAAACAAAGAATTTTCCCGGCAGACAAGCCTTATCAACAAAACAGATTTATCGTTTCTTGCCATTGCAACGGCCCTGCAAGTAACAAAAGTGTTATTATTTCCATACATTGCTGCTAAAACTGGCTACGGAAATGGGTTTGACCCAGGCAAACGGATGGCTCATAATGACAAATCTATAGAACAAAAACATAAAGAGGCAAATGACGCTTTTAAGGAGAAAAAACTTGCGGACAACAAGGGCAAAACTGGATATTGGATTAATATTTTATATCAAACACCACCGTATGACATTACGCGGGGATCACCTGCTGCGGGGATCCAGCTTCATGGTGGCGGACACCGGCTGTATACGCTGGGTCACGATCCAATACTTGGCTGGCTTTTTGGAACACTGAATATTTTAACGGATATCATTACAACGAATAATTTTTTGTCGCGCCGAGTACAGAGAAATCCGATGATAATCTTGCCGGGGAATGTTCCAATCACCACCATGATACAGGAAGGTCTTGAAATGATAGCGGCAGATAGGTTGAACTTACCAGCAGCAATTTTTGCCCAGGCCCAACACTTAAAATCAGACGAGTTTACGAAAGCAGGACTCCCTGTTCCAGTTCTTTCTGTTATCAATGAGCAATTTGCCAGCAAATTATATAAAGAACACTACGATGCATTGTGTTTTTCACGGGATGCAAAGATTGTAGGTGTTTCTTTTATCATATCAGTATTAATTGATATGATTATCGGTCTTACCCACGGTCTTTTTTGCAATGAAAGTGTGCCAAAAGATATTTACGAGGTGCGAACCCGTAAAATTCTCCTAATTTCTAATTCTATTGCATCTGCCAGCACAATCATCCATGCGGGTATTACCTCAAATCCGAAAAGCCTTGATATGGGCAGTTTGCTGAACACAGTTGCCCATCTGTTTTTGGATATCCGCTTTATTGCACGTATTAAACAAGAATACATTGAAGCGCAGATACAAAATAAGCTACAGGCAGAATTTGAGGAAATTGACCGAATTTACAGGGAAATCTAAATGCTTGCTATCAAGCGGAATTAAAACAATAAGCAGGGGGAGTAACTATTGGATGTAGCACTTCCCCCTGCTTATATATGATGGTTGGACAGGAGTATCTGTAAGCAAAAGTTGTATGTGTGTATCTTAAAATGAATTACATATTGGTATAAAACCCCGTTCGGCGGTTATATTGGGCACATTGTACAGACATGCAGTGTTGCCATATGGTATGCGCCGACCGAAAAGGTTACGGTATTCCCATCCACACGGGCTTCCCCTGTTTCCTCTTCCAAAAAATTACAGAGGCAGGCTTTTTGTACCGGCATTGCGAAAGTGATGCGGCAACAGTCTTCCTGACTGGAATAGTTGGCAACGCGCAGCAGGATGCCGCCATGTTTTGCGGGCATGGAGGTGGTATAGGCACAGTGTGCGGATTGCATGGAAAAAGCACTTTGTTCTGTGGATGTTTTCCTGTCTGGGGCAGGACATTGCCCGTGTGGGACAGTAAATGCTGGATAACCTGCAGTAAAGGTATCCTTGATCCGTACTAACTCGCCTTCTGTTTCGTCAGAGAGCGGCATTATGGCATACTCAAGGACATGATGCCCCAAAAGCTGCCCATCGGTTTCACCGTTTGTTCCGGTGGTTCTGCCAAAGCAGCGCAGCAAGGTAATATCCATGCTGTTTTTTGTATCCGCCGGGCAGGAAATTTCATGCAAGCCTCCTGCAGATAAAAACAGCAGACCTTTTGCCCCGTCCCGGATATAGGCCATATTTTCAAAGGAATATTCCGTGATATCGGCCTCCTTCCAGTGTACATGGCTGTGGTTAAGTCCACTGCGCCGGGTTAGGATCAGGTTGCACTGGTTGACGTGGTAATGGTCTGAGGAAAGACCGGTGGGCAGATGGAGCTGTAACCGGTGGTCTTTAATATTGTTGTCAATCTCTGTCCTAACGCGCACGAGTTTTGAGCCGCGGGCAATGGTAAATTCCGAGGAAATGGTTAGCGGGAGGAATTCACTGCTCCGTTTGGAAAAGCCCTGTTTAAGGCATTTTTCGCGGGGCAGCATCCATGTATAGCGGATAAGGTATTTGCATGCGGCGTAGCCGTCAAAGGTTTTGCAGATGGATACATTGCATCCAAGGGAGGAATATATTTCGTCCGAAACCGGACGGGTATGGTACCAGCCATCCCCCGCTTCGCAGCAGTCAAGAAAGGAGTGCAGCCCGGAAAAAACCTGGTTTGTTTCAAGGTCTTTGATGGTGATGGTTCCGTCTGCCTTTATGGAAAAGTCAATCAGCCCGTTGGAACAAAAAGAAGCGCTTCCCAAAAGGCGTTCAGTAACCCGATAAGGGCCGTTTAACGGCTTTACAAAAAAGGTGGTAAAGCCCATCGGGCGCAGGGTGGAAATCACAGCGACACGGTGGGGATCTGCCGGGCGGGTATTTCCGTGAAACGCAGGAACCATTAAACCGCGCGCAGCGTTTAACAGATTGTATTTTAATTCTTCTCCTTCCTCATCATATAGAAGGAAGGTATTGCGCTGTTCGTATTTCATATATACAAGGTTCTGTGTCTTAAAATCCTTTGGGAAGTCAATATCAAATTCCAGTAAACCGTGATAGGTATACGGAAGCGGATTGAAAATAGCAACAACACATTCTTCTTGCTGTTCATCGAGCAAATTGTCATAATATTGCGAGCAAAATTGTTTGAAATATTCTTTTGCTGTGTCGGATGTTTTGGCGAAGCGAGTCCGCATCTCACGGTGTACTGCATCAATGGAACAGCCGCAGATGCTGTCGTGCGCATGGTTTTGCAGCAGATACCCGTAGGCAAGGCGGATATAGCCGGTCATCGGGTCGCGGCCATATAGGGTATGGATGGCAGCAGCAGGCATGCAAAAGCGTTCAAGCAAGTGCTCGCAGGCATCGTTTGCCCGTTTTAGGTCATAACGCGAGGAGAGGGTATGCGGAATTAGCTTATTATGCATTACATAATTTTTTCCATGGGAAACCAGTTCGCCGCGCAGTACGGGAAGCGTGTTTTTTCCAGTTTCACAGAGCAGTTCATCTAAGGGAATCTGTTTTACCGGACAGGAAAAATGCGCGGACAGGCTGCGTAATACTTCCGGCATAAAACTATGGATGGGGGCGTGATCCATGCCATCCATCAGAAGCACAACGGGAAGGTGGCTGCGCAGAAGTTCTTTTTCCACATATTCTGCGGCGTATCCAGCGATTTCGTCAAGATGCGCTTCGCATTCCTGCCCGAATGGGGATAGTGCTTCATGGTAGAAGGAGCCGTAGCCACAGGTTTCGGGCGCTTTGAAGGTGGTGACTGTAGAGCCATCGGGGCTTTCCCAGTTAAAAAAGCATTCGGTTTCACTGTCGTTTAGGCCGCGGCTGATTAGTGCGGTGTGGATGTCAAAGCCGTTTAAAATCTGCGGGAGATTGGCAATATGCCCGAAAGAATCGCACACATAGCCAGTTTTCAGGCAGGTCACACCGTAGGAAGCGGCGATGGAATGGCCTTTTAGGAGGTTTTGGATCAGGCTTTCTGCAGAAACAAGAAATTCATCCGGCATTGTGTACCATGGACCGACCAGCAGGCGTTTTTCGGTGATTAGCCGTGTGAGCCGCTCCTTGTTTTCCGGGCGGATCTCAAGATAATCATTTAAGATGCTAGTCTGCCCGTCCAGGGTAAATATGGAAAAATCTGGATTATTTTCCAGTGTGGAAAGGATGCCATCCATAACCGGGACGAGCATAAAACGGAATTGATCCAGGGTTTTGTACCATTCCCGATCCCAGTGGGTGGCGGCGAAGTAATAGATGGTTTCTATTTTTTTCGATGGTTTTTGCTTGTCCATGTGTATCTCCCCCTTTAGGTGGATTCCCGCTCGATAATATCGCAGTCGAGCTGAATCTTGTCGCTTGTGATGGTGTTGGTGGTAATATAATTGATGATTAGTTCCGCCGCCTTACTCCCGATCTCAAAGCTTTTCTGTGCGATGCAGGTAGGGGAGAAGGGCAGCAGGTCGCAGTAATCGGCGTACTCGTCATCAAGGAAGATGATCTTAAGTTCCTCCGGAACCTTGCGGCCGCTTTTTTCGATGGCCTTGTATACGTTAAACCCAACCCTGCCGCCGTAGGAAAGCAGGCCGTCAAGCTGCGGGTTTTCCGTTAGGAACCGAGTGATCTGTTCGGTCTGGTTCGGGTCGTTTTTGGTCACATACAGAATATGGCGGGGGATAATGCGGCGGTCGTTTTCCACATGGGCTTTTTCGTAGCCTGTAAGTCTTCTGGAAATGCTGCTGGAATCCTCCCTTGGCATCGAGATAAAACCAATGTTTTGGCAGCCCTTGTCAATCAGGAACTGGATGCCGCGACGGCCGATATTGATATGGTCGCTGGTCACGGAACTAATATCGAAATCGTGCAGCGTCCGATCCACGAAAACAACCGGGAATTTGTTAAGTGCCAACAAAAGCAGATCCTTGTTGTAATGTGCCCGGCTGTTTGGGAAGACAATGATTCCCTTGATGTTCAGGTTGACAATGCGTTTGATTAAGTTGAAGGATCTTAATTCTTCCTCGCTCTCACTCATAATCAGCAGATGGTAGCCGAAAGGTTTTAAGTATTTTCTTGCCCCGGCAATAAGCTCCAAAATAAAATGACTTTCTAGGTTTGGCAGGAGCATACAGATAAATTCATTGACCGGTGTATCCACCCCCTGTGGAGCCTCGGCAGTAATAAAGGAACCCTTGCCGTGTATCCGGTAGATCAGCCCCTCGTCCTGAAGTTCGCTAATAGCCCGCTTTGCGGTCATGCGTGTGGTGGAAAAACGCATGGCGAGTTGGTTTTCGGAGGGCAGTTTATAGTTTGGCACGTTTTTGTTTTCCTGAATCAGTTTCTTTAAATAATCTTTGATTGTTTCGTATAAAAATTTTCCCATTTCCGTATCCTTTCTTCATAATTTTACGATAAAATTACTTCTTCCTATCCATCCGTAAAGTATTTTGCAGATTTTTGCATGTGGATTGCGAAACTGTTATGTGCTAACCGCATGTTCTTTTCCATATGTGTGCACAGAGGACGATTTCCGTTTCCATGGACTTTATTCTGTTTCCCGAGGGGAAGCGGGATAGTAGGGAATAGCAGAATGCTGCTAGTTGGGCGTTGGTTCTGTTCCCTAAAGAGAGCCGGCATGGAGGAAAAGTGATGGATTCTATGGATGTTTTTTGGTTTGCTTAATGGGAGTTTCGCTTCTCTGGTTTATTATTGTAGCGCATTCTATGTCCTGTGTAAAACTTGAATATAAAACTTGAATATCTTATATATAAAATTATAGTGGTAGAAAGAAGAAAAGTCAATAAAATAAACATATTTTGTAAAAAGATTTTTGGAAACAGGTTTTGCAGAAAATGCCGGAAAATTGTGGGATAAAAGAGAGTTATCAAGTTTGTCAAGTTTTTAGGAATTGTTTGTTGACAGAAAAATCGACATTTGTTATTATCAAGTTGTAGAAGTTAATGGATAACTTGTATAGTTTATCGTATACAAGCTGATGGACAAAACAGCCGTGCCCAATCCGCAGTACGGGAGCACCAGGGTGCTTTGCGGGGGCGGGGCATAACAGAAATGGGGGATGAGATGAAGAAGGAGAGGGATAAAATGCAGCAAAAAAAGATACACAATAGAAAAAAACGCAAAGAAATATTGGTGAAGGGGCTTGTGATTTTCCAGCTTGTAGTTTTTGCAGTGTTTTTTCTGTTTCCCTTTGTATGGATGCTATCCGTGTCCTTGCAGACAGAAGCGGAACTAATGACCACGGCGGGGTTTTTGGAGCAGATCGTTCCGAAATCGTGGCGCTTTGAAAACTATGCAGATGTATTTAAAACGCTGCCTTTTGCCAGGTATTTTGCCAACAGCGGAATTGTTACATTTCTGACGGTGCTTGGCACACTGTTGTCTTCTTCCGTGGTGGCCTACGCGTTTTCAAAGCTGCGCTGGCCAGGCAGAAATTTCTTTTACTCACTAATGCTTGTGACGATGATCCTGCCATCTTTCATCCTGATGATACCGACCTACAAAATGTACAGTGCGTTCGGTATGACCAATTCCTGGATTCCCCTGATCCTGCCAGCCTTCCTTGGCGGCGGTGCGGGGAATATCATCCTGATCCAGCAGTTTTATCAGGCGGTGCCGGGGGATATTGTCGAGGCAGCGCGGATTGATGGGGCGGGGGAAGCGGGGATCTGGTGGCGGATTATGCTCCCGCTGTCAAAGCCAGTGCTTGCGACAGTGGCAGTGTTTGCATTCCTGTTTTCGTGGAATGATTATTTGGGACCGCTTTTATATGTTAATGACCAGAGGCTGACTACGGTCGCCTTAGGATTGCGGGCATTTCAGTCGCAAAGCAGTACAAACTGGGGGCTTTTGATGGCCGGTTCGGTGATTTCCGTTGTGCCGAACCTTATCATTTTTACATTCGGGCAAAAATATTTTCTGGAAGGAACCAAGGCGGGGGCAATCAAAGGATAAGGGATTAGGGGCTTTTTTGGCAGGCGTTTTGTAAGGTGTGCCGTCAGGCTGTAATGGCGGCGGAGAGGAGGATTTATGAGAAAGACAGGGGTAAAAAGGGCAAAAAAATGGTGTGCGCTGCTTATGGCAGCCGTTTGCCTGGTAACAATGTTTGCCGGGTGCGGCAAGAGCGGCGGCAAGCGGGATGAAGATGGGAAGATTTCGCTTTTGTTCTGGTCGATCTACCCGGAGGGCGACCCGAATTATGAATGGATGATGTCCGTGATTGAGCGTTTTGAAAAGGAGCATGACGATATCAGGATCCATTATACGGGGATTTCTTTCTGGGATTATTTTACAAAAATCACAACAGCGATGACAGATCCGACAGGACCGGATATTTATTTACAGACCATCAAGGATACCGCCGACCGCGCGAGGGGCGGCGTGTCAATGAACCTGACACCATTTTTTGATGAAAGCTTCCATGCGGGGACAGAATTCTTTTATGAGGAGGATGTGCTCCCAATGACGTATGAGGGAAATGTATATGGTGTGCCGTATGCACTGGATAACCGGGTGCTCTACTATAATATTGATCTGGTCAATGCCCTAAAAGACAGCACAGATGAAGATTGGATGAAAACAAAGGTGGCAGCGAAAGAGGGTACGACCATTGCAGGCAGACCAAAAGACCTGATCGGTGAAGACGGAAATGTCAGGGCACCGGAAACTTATGATGAACTTTTGGCTTACCAGGAGCTTCTGACCGTAACGGAGAATGGCAAGATCACACAGCTTGGTTTTGATGTGAATGTTGGGAATTTTAAGATTGAGAATGTGGTCTGGACGAACGGTGGCGAGTATTTTGACGGAAAGGGAAACCCGATTGTGGATACGGATCCGGGCGTAAGAAAGGGGTTTGAAGTCTGGTACGAACTTACGCATACGCTTTCGTCCGCAAGGGTTAATGCTTTTTTGGATACGGCAGGGGATAATACAACAAATTTATTCTGGTCGGGCAAGGTGGCGGTCATGATTGCAACCAACGAGATCCCATGGCAGAACGACAAGCTGGGTGAGCAGAAAATCCATCTTGGGGCGGCTCCGGTTCCGTACAACAGGGTGGAGGAAAACCACTATAATTTTACGGGTGGTTTTTCGCTGGAGCTGGCGCAGCGCCTGGCAAAGGAGGATAAGGAAGTACAGCAGGCTGCCTTTGACTTTATAAAGTATTTGTGTAGTGAGGAAGTGCAGGTGGAGGTATTGACAGTAAGCAGCAATATGCCGGCGAATATAAAGAGTTACGATACTTTATTCGCATCGATCTCCGACCCTGAAAAGGTAGTGGTACTGGAGGAGATGGCGCACCGCAAGGCTTTTGACTATATCTATGACGCGCCAAATTGGTGGGGGGAGATCCAGAATGCCCTTACGGATTACACGGCGGATAAAAGGAGCCTGGATCAGACTTTACAGCGCGCACAGAATGCTATTTTGCAGTTGAAGGCAAGTTACTGATGTAAGGGGGGAGGGAGGTGGATACAATGACGGCAAAATGTATGGAAGGGGGATATGTATGAAGTGGAAAAAAAAGGCGGGCAAGAAGAAGCGGAAGGAAGCGGTGATGGGATATCTGTTTGCCGCGCCGTGGTTGATTGGGTTTGTGGTGCTGATGGCGTTCCCGCTCTTTTATTCCCTCTACCTTTCTTTTACTAATGCCACGACCACATCCATGAGCACGCAGTGGAGGGGGATTTCGTATTATAAAACAATATTGGCGGATCCGGTATTCTGGGGGAGTGTCGGCAATACCCTGAAATTTGTCCTCCTAAGCGTACCCCTGAACCTGCTGTTTTCCCTTTATCTTGCATTGCTGCTGAATGCAAAGGTTCCGGGAAGAAAATTGTTTCGGGCGCTTTATTATATCCCGACGCTTGTGACCATTGTGGCGGTGGTGTATTTGTGGAGACAGCTTCTGGGTTCTTCCGGGGTTATCAACCAGGTACTTTCCTGGTTTGGTATAACGGGGCCGGACTGGTTCCACGATTATACCTGGGCAACCCCCGGTCTTGCGATTATGGGTATGTGGAGTGTGGGTGGTACAGTTGTGATCTTTCTTTCCGCATTGACGGATGTTCCAGTGGAGCTGTATGAGGCGGTTAGTGTGGACGGGGGAGGATGGTTTACCAAATTTTTCCACGTAACCTTACCAATGGTTTCCCCGATTTTGTTTTACAATCTGTTAACTGCAACCATTGCAGCGTTCCAGATTTTTGTGCAGCCGATGTTGATGACCGGCGGGGATTATAACACAAATTACTTAGGCTATTCGATCTATACGACGGGCTTTACCGTGGGAAGGCAAGGTTATGCCTCCGCCATGTCGTGGATCATGCTGACAATCGTCGGGGCGTTTGTACTGGTGATACAGTTGGCAAGGAAAAAATGGGCATTTTATAATGATTGAAACAGGCAGGTTAGCTGCGGGACTAATAACAGCAGATAACCGGATGCCGCTGGAGTGTTTTACGGGAGCAAGCGGACGGAAAACACTCCATGGGTGGGGCGGGAGAAGGTTAGCTGCGGGACTAATAACAGCAGATAACCGGATGCCGCTGGAGTGTTTTA
>CAMWUU010000007.1 GCA_947177515.1 uncultured Lachnospiraceae bacterium | reverse complement strand
ACATAATCTTCAACAACTTAACAGTTCCATAAACTGGAATTTTTCTTTCTTAAGTCAATATTCGTCCCATTCAGTCCGACTGAATATATCTGAAATTAAGATTTTATCTTCACACGCTTTCTTGAAAAGAAGAATAAAGTTCACCAACGCTTCTTTGTCTTCTGAATCGGCACAGAACATATCTGCTTCGGGGTCAAAAGTGATTTTTTCTCGTAACTCTGGACACTTCTCGTTCAAAAACGCATGAGCCAAACTAGCCCAATCATAACCATTACCAATGAAACCATCGTCCGCACGAGTATCAAAAATATCTTGTAGGTACTCTTCACCTACAGTTAAACAGACAGATGCGCCTGTGCTTAGCTTCACCCAGTAGAATGGTTTGATTTCTGTTTCAAACTGTTCTGTAATTTCCATTTTCGCTCTCCTCTCAATTCTGATTTATATATTTGATTATAAAATCTTTATCTGCCATTTACAATGTATATTTATAAATTATTTCTCAATGGGTACACAATTTCGAAAAGGGAGATAAAATATTATTTAACCATCAATACCTTATATGTACATCTAAAGGATAGTTACTATTAAATATTCAGTTTAATATATCTTTAAAATGTATAAAATCCAAGAAAATGTATATTTATACACGTATTTCATCAGCAACAAATAAACGAATTGGGACTAAAACAAAGGATCGATTGCCTCAATATATCTCGAACGCTTCCATACCTTAATATCAAAAATCTTTGTAGAATAAAAGGATATGCTGTCTTACTCAAACTGCACAGACTGTACAATTTTCTTTGCATATTCCCTCATCTCAGTATCCTCCTGATCTACATTCACCCACAACGCTACATTTTTCCTTACAAAATAGTACCCTCCTGGTGTAACATAATTCTTTGGTATCTCATACACGGTTTCCATAAAATCTTCCTGATTCAAAAAATAGTGAAAATCACCTGTCGGGTCGACATACCAACCATCCGGGTCTGGTTCAATTTCAATATATTTATCCTTCTCCTTGTCCAGATATATATAATATAAACAGATTTCTCCACCGCCCTCCCAACGTGGTCTTATCTTATATCCCATTTCTGCCCCCTCTGGAACCTCAAGGGATAACTGTACATACGGACTCCAAATATGCAGGGTTAAAAGTTCTCTCTTTAAGATATCTTCCTCGCCACTTATCCCCAAATCCGAAGTTCTGAAACATGTGCTTTCCAAAAATTCTGTAATAGATGGTTCGTTTGCGTTATACTCATCCTCTAACATCGTAAGCATCAAGCAATATTTCTCTTCTATATCGTAAATACTGCTCTCATAATATTTTATATGATCTCCATCTTCCCATATTTTGTTTTCCCGCTGCCCTTGTATTCCATCCCGGAAAATAAAGGGGACATACGGGGACGCTGCACCATCATCCATTATGGAAAAACCCGGGGAATTTTCTTTGGAACTTGCAGTAATCGCAAAATAATTATCCCTCCCCCCTTCTTTTCCTCCCAACCCGATAAATTTCACATAAGTCTGTCCCTGGTGACTATACTTTTTATTTGTATCATTCTCAAAATTATATTGGGCATAATATCCATAATTACATACCGGATATAATATATAGCGCCAGTTTTTCGGCACATCCGCGATAAAAATAAAGTCATTTTCCAGCATAAAAGCATGGCGTTCGGCTTCCTGTACTGGTTGTGCTGGTTCGTCTTTTTTCATATTACAAGCACCCAACAAAGAAAATACTGCCAAAATAACATAAGTTAATAATTTATTTTTGTTTTTTCCCATTCGATTCCCCCGCATGGTATACAACAACAAAACTCCTTTTACCTCCCAAAAATTCTATTTCCCACTTATGGAAGAAAATTATACAAATTAGAAATTGACTGGTATAAATAAAATTAACTTCTCCGTTTCAGGTTCTATCTAATGAACTACCCCATTATCTAAAACCAGTGGGATTGTGGCAGCCATCTATTCAAACTTTATGGAATGTACTACTTTATTTACATATTCCCGCATCTTCGTATTTTTCTCATCCACATTCACCCATACTGCCACATTTTTTCTCGGAAAATAATATCCCCCTGCTATGGAATCATTCTTTGGTATCTCATATACCGTTTCCGTAAAATCTTCCACATTCAGGTCATAATGAAAATCACCCATCAGGTCGATATATTGACCATCCTGATCTGGTTCAATTTCAATATAATTTTCCTTATCCTTGTCCAGATATATGTAATATAAAGAGGTTTCTACACTACCATCGGAATGGTATCTCATCTCATGCCCAAGCTCTGCCCCTTCTGGCGCGTCAAGCGATAATTGTATAAAAGCATTCCAAATATGCAGCGTTATTAGTTCCCGTTTTAATATATTTTTCTCTTTACTTATTCCTAAATCTGAAGTACGGAAACACGCGCTCTGCACAAATTTCACAATGTCCTGTTCGTTCGCATCATACTCATCCTTTAACATATTAAGCCTGATACAATAGTTTTCATCCATATCATAGATATATCCCCTGTAAAAGGTTACCAGATCATCCATATAATAGACTGACTCATCCAGAATCTTCGTTTCCCATTTCCCCAATGTTCCATCCTGAAAAGAGAATGGTATACTATTCCATTTTGTACCTTTTCGGTCAGAGTATATTGTACCATCCCAAGGTTTATAAGTAAAATCAAGCCAGTCCCAGAAAGCATTTGCCAAAATCACAAAGAAATCATCCATCCCGTCATTTTTTCCCTTTCCTACAAACTCGATATAGTGCCATTGTTCATCCATGCCCTCATATTTACCAAACCTCTCATAATACCCATAATCATAGATTGGATACAATATGTAACGCCAATCCACTGGTATATCAGCGATAAAAATCAGTTCATTTGCCACCCAAAATGCATGGCGCTCACTCTCTGTTTCTATTTTGGGTTCTGAATTCTTTGAATTGCAAGCAGATAAAATTATCATTTCTATCATAACCAAAAACAACAAGATAAATCTAATTCTTTTTACCCTCATTACACACCCCTTCAAGTTATATCACTTAAATTATATGGCTCGTCAGGAATCCTTGCTAAATAAAGGGATACATTACCTTACTCAAACCGCAAGGACTGTACAATTTTCTTAGCGTATTCCCTCATCTTTGTATCCTCCTTATTCACATTCACCCCCACCACATTCTTCTTCCGAAAATAATATCCTCCTCCTTACTTATCCCCAAATCCGAAGTACGGAAACATGCGCTTTCCACGAATTTTGTGATATCTTGTTCATTTGCATTGTACTCATCCTCTAACATCGCAAGCATAAGGCAGTATTTCTTTTCTATGTCATAAATATTACTCTCATAATACATCGTGGGTTCCTTTATATACTTAAATGCATCTTTCCATATTTTTGTTTCCCGCTGTCCCTGTGTTCCATCACTAAAACAAAAAGGAACCATCTGGGATGGCGCAACATCATCGGTTGTGGAAAATCCTGGATAATCTACTTCAGGGCTTGCAGTAACAGTAAAATAATTATCACTCCCATCATATTTTCCCCCCAAACCTTCAAATTCCAAGTAAATATAGTCCTGGTGATCATAATTATCATAGGTATAATTAAAATGTTCATAATATTCATAATTACATATTGGCTGCAATACATAACGCCAGTTATCTGGAACATCCGCAATAAAAATCAGATCATTTTACAGCATAAAAACATGACGTTCCGTTTTCTGCCCTGGTTGCTCTGGTTCGTTTTTTTTTCTGATTGCATGCCCCAAAAAAGAAATTCCAATTAAAGTAATATAAGTAAATAGTTTTATTTTACATTTTTCCATTTAATTTCCCTTCCATTTTTAAAATAATTGACAATAATTTTAAAAATGGAAGGGAAATCATACAGAACAGAGAATAACCATAGTTGTTGAAGTTCACAAAATGATTTCACTTTGTTTCATCGGTTATTTTCTTAATATGATATCCCCTTCTAAACATACAACGTTTATTGCTTTATTTTTTCTCGTAGAAAATCCTTGCAGAATAAAACTATATATAAATATTAGATTCTTGTTGTTTTCCTTCGCAGGAATAATCCCACTTTCCACACCTCATATGGGTACAACAACATTTCTTTTATTATCCACTCGTTTCATTTAGGTTAATCAGAAAAAAAGATCTACTAACACTATCGCACTTGTATCGATTTTATTATATCCTTCGCTATGTCAAAAACTCTTTCATCCTCTTTAGACACGGAAAATTCCGCTACCAAATCACTGTTTAAAAAACTAAATTGACCTATCTTTCTTTCCCCAAACTCCATATAATTACATCTTGCATCTGTTTGGTAACTCGAATCAGTCAATGGCAGTTGTTTATTCTCCCAGACCTCCTCATAAAAATATAGGCATCCATAAGGATAAAGATTTAACACATTTTTCTTTTCTGCATCCAGATAAAACTTCAGACAAACAGCATCATTTTCCTCCGTTTTCTCAAAAACAGTTCCCGCCGGTATATCCAATTCTATATTATTGTCCGTCCGGATAAAAAGTCTTATCTTCTCTTCCCCGTCCTTATCCGTTCCTATCTGTCCGCTTTGAAAGATCGCACTTTTATAAAATTGTTCCAGTGCTTCTTTGTGCCGCTCATACTGCCCCTTATTCAAACCAAAATCATAATTACATAAATATACTACATGCCGCTGATCCGCTGAAATAATACCTTCTATATAACTGCCTTCTTTCTCTCCCCTATCCATTTTCACATTCCGTTCAATATAACGTTTTCCCACTGCTCCATCTGCAAAGATAAAATCCTCTGAATCGTATGAAAACGCATCCTCATAGACTTTACCCACGGACATGTAAAAATACTCCAAGAAATCACTGTCCTTTACTCTTTGATCTGGACAATGAATTTGGACGACTTCATTTGAGATATAAGTTTTCCATTCCCTTGGCATATAAGCGAAAAAAATATTTTCCCCATCAAGCAAATATGCATGGTTTTCCCACGAAATTTTCTCTGGGATATTTTTCTGCCGCTGCATTGTACAAGCATTGCTTAATAGCAAGAAACAAAACAATATAAAAATTCTATATTTTTTTATTATAAACCTCATATGATCCTCTTTTCTTTTTGCAGGACAATACCATTTCTCTGATATTGCCCTGCATAAATCCTTAATTTTGGGTCATTGTATCAAACACAGCCCTATATGAATAATAGTAGTATGCATTAACAGCTTTTACAAAATCCCCTAAATGACCAAGCTTATACGTTTTATTATAAGTACTACTGGATGCAACAACATAAAAATCCTTTAGGTCACCTCTATCCATATTAATAACATGCCCAATCAATTGTTGTGCCATTAACTTAGCACAATTATAACGATTCCCAATATATGTCGCACTATCCGCATTTGTATCCCAAGATGCCGTATGCGTAATTCGTTCTCCATCAACATAGGAACTATGAGCAAATGCATCCGTTATTGTATGCAGGGCAAGTCCGTAAATGTATAGCCCTTTATTTCTGTCACTAACAATTCTGCCTCCTAATAACTCAGACCATGTCGCATTCCGTACGAAATTACCAGTATCACTATCATAAACCTTCATACCAACACTTACAAATTTACCTGCTAAATTCGTTTTTATTAACGAAACACAATTTGACTTTTGCCCACAAGTATTTGTATCCATACAATTTAACGAAAATATACTATTTACACCTAATGGAGATTTTCCCTCAAGCGTTGCTTTTGCAATCTCACTCAAATACAAATAGGCAAAAACATAGTTAGAATGATATTCTGTATTAGCATCTTTATGTTTTTCCTGACCATGCCATTCTGAATTACGATACATGCCACTAAAATAATTATCTGGAGCTACTGCACCTAATTTAAACACTTCCAAATCAGTTCCTGACAATTGTCCAGCCGTTGATGTTTGACCTGCCAACGACTCATGTCTTTCTTTAAGCCAGCTCCCCTCAACATACACCACATCCTCAAACTCTTCCACCGGTTTCTCATTCACATCAAGCGTCCCATTTTCCACAGCCGCCCCAACCTGCTCATTCAGCACATCAGCATCCAGCGCGTACACTTCCTGAAACGCATCAAACTGACTTAGTGCAAATTCGAGATCCACCAATCCATTCCCATACTCATAATCCTCGCCATACTGGTTTGCCGTAAAGGCAAGCAGGGAGCGGATAAAATCCGCGGAAACTGACCTGTCCTTCTGCCAGAGCACAGAAGCCACTGCGGTGACATGCGGTGCTGCAAGGCTTGTACCACCAACAACACAAACACCACCAAATGCGCCGGTTGATATGATCTGCTGCCCAGGGGCAACCAATTCAAGTTCATCACCAATCGCACTCCCTTCCGTGCGTTCACCCTTCGCGTCTACCGCACCAACCGCGATCACCTCATCATAAGCCGCAGGATATTCCACCACACCGTTATTACCTGCTGCCGCCACAATCAGGATACCAGCATCATACGCCCGCTTGATTGCTGCATGGATTTCTTGCGAATCCACGGTTGTACCAAAACTAATATTGATAATATCCACATCCTGCTCGATCGCCCAATCAATCGCGGCAACCACACGGCTTGCTGGAGCCTGCTTATTCTCATCAAGAATCCTTGCGGAATAAAGCTGCACAGAAGGGTTAATCCCCGTAATCCCCTCGTCGTTGTCCTTTGCGGCAATAATCCCCGCCACACTTGTACCATGTCCCGAAATATCTTCATAAATCACGGAAATATTATCCTCGCCCGGAATAAAGTTCTTGCGCATATACACATCAATATCCTCAGTGTAATCCACACCGGAATCCAGGATGGCTACTTTGACCGGGTTAAGCGCTGCCGCCTCCTCGCTGATGGTGCGAATCCCGCTTTCCTCACTTCCCACTGATACGATATTCCAAAACTGCTCGTAATCCTCCACCGAATTCACAACCGACGTTTTCTCGTGCTTTTCCTTATCCAGTTTCTTTGCCAGCTTGCGCTCTTCCTTTTGTTGTTTCTTATCCGCTTTATCCTGCTCCTTCTGGTCTTTCTTCTCTTCCTTCTCTTTCTCTTTCGCTGCCTTCTTTGCTTCCTTCTCGGCGGCCTTTTGTTCCTTCTTTGAACGCGCAATGCTCTCTGAATTCTCATTCTTCTCTGAAATCACCAGGATCCCGCCATACTCGGAAACCTCACCGCCTCCCATACCGGAAGGACATTCATCCATACTATCCTCCCAGTCTTCAAAAACGCCCACTGTGCTCTCCGTCGGCGTGCCGCCTTCCTCGGCTCTTACGGCAACCCCGGACATTCCCGCGCTCATTATGGACACCGAAAGCGCAAAAGCCAACCACTTGTTTACAAGCCTCTTTTTTACCATACTATCACTGCCTTTCCGGTTTGTCAAATCTTTTCCAAACCTTTTTGACCAAAACCGACCTTTTATCCCTGTCCGTCAGAATTGGCGTTTCCCTGTTACGCCAATAGGATACCATTTTTTTACAGGGATAGGAATGATTTATTTCAGAAATATTTCAAGAAATTAATCAAATCGTTTTTTGTATTGCTTTTTCTTGTTTCTCATTTTTGTATTTTTATGATTCACAAACTATTTTATCGTTTTTTTCCAAAACTCCAAAATAAAGTACAAACCCCTTATTTCCTTAATAGTTCCATTTTCACATCATAATTGCCATTTCTTTTTAGCCCCATTATATCACGCATACACCATGTACTAATATATACTTTATCTCACATCCAAAAATCAAAAGTAAATTATCCCCATTTTATGAATAAAAATATTTATTTTTGCTATGTAATACCGCCTCCTGACAGGCTTTTTGTCATCACTTGATTAATTTCTTGAAATTTTTATGGATAAAATCATTTCCATTTTGCTTCCTTTATGTTAATCTTAAGCTGTAAACATTGACCTGCGGCAGTTATTTATTCTGCTCCGATAGATAACTGCCGCAAAAAACATTTTCAACCCTTAAAAAGAAAGGACTTTGGCATTATGAAAAATTTAAAAAAAGTATTTATGACACTGCATTTGCTTGCGCTGCTTGCTGTGCCAGTAGTTGGCAGTACACTGCCGAAAGAGCCAGTTATGCCGGAACCTGGGATTTCTGTCTGCTCTTTAAATCCAGACTCATCCCATTCTATTGTGGAAGATGATGACCTTGAAATTCACGAGTGATTAAACTGTTTCAAAATATGGCAACCACATAATACATGATAGAATCTTAGATAATATTTATATCACATATTATATTCGGTTGCCATTTTACAAGAATTATATTGTTTTTATATATTTATTTGTCCACTTCCTCTAATGCTATCTTTAGCATCTTACTATCCTTTTCATAATCGCACCATTCACTTAAGTCATATGCCTTCTGCAACAATTTTCTACTATTATGTATATTTTCATTCCGCTTTTCTGCAATATTGGACTTTCTAATAAATAGCTTGTGTATTTGTGTAATTTTGCCCCAAACTAACTTTTCCTTTATTACTCTGTCCGCTATCTTTTCTGTATCCTCTAACCTATCCAGTTCCTCCAGATACTTACACAGGTTAATTTCACATAAGTGTATATTCTTAAAATGGAACTTCCTCTCTTCCTCCATCCCCTCATACTTTTGCATCATCCTTTCCATCCTCTCAACTGCCTCCTCAATCCTCCCACTCTTATGCAAAAGGAGGCAGACCTGATTAAACAGATACATTTCATTTCGGAATGGAAGCCGCATATACACTTTCTCTTTCCTGTCCAAATCTTCTAAGGGATAGGTCATCTCCAAAAGTTCCTTTGCCTTTTGTAACGCCTCCTCACAGTTAATTTTCCCATTGCGGTATTCCTCCATGTTTTTCATGCCAAGAAGCAACTGCCGATTACATTTCTCCTCCATATCTACACATTTTTCCAGTACATACAACTCATGTCCCGCTTCATTAAACTGCCGTTTTGCCAAATGCTTTTCAATCTCCTGCTCCCACCCCAATTCCTTGTATTCATTTATAATAAGATTTCCATTGTAACGAGTCTTGTCAATTCCCAAACGCTCCATAATCTGACTGATCTTTTTTCTGTCGCCGTTTGCCTTGCCACACTCAATACGCGACAGATTTTCTACACTCTTATAGATCCCTGCACTCAATTCAAATTGCGATATCCCCATCCATCTGCGCTGTGCTGCAATGATTTTGCCCTCTACAAAATACTGGCATGGCCGGAACGTATAATATAGCTTTCCCACGCACTCTACAGGAACCCCCGCATCGCTGAAAATCTCCTCCAGATTTCTCTTATGTAATGTATAAAACTCCACCTTCCTCTCATCCCCCAACCCCCGGTATGCCTTAATAATCTGGTCAAGTACTGGCAGCACGCAGACTAACATACCACATTTCCTGTTTAACCGCAAAATTTTTTCATGTATCCCTGCACAGGCAGAATAATCCCTGTTTTTTAAATACAGCTCCCCAAGCAGCACCCCCGTTTTAGCCAGATATTGCGCGCGAAGCACTTCATCCATATATTTTTCAAGATAATGCAAAAGAGCCAGCAGAAGCTTCTTCTGCTCCTCTCCCTTTCCAGCCAACTGCTGCACAAAAAGATAGAGCAGGATATTCTCAATTTCTGTCATTCCCAAAAGTTTATTCCCCATTTCAATCTGATGGATCAACCCCTTGTTCAGCAGACTTTTTACAGGAACTGTCCACTGGATTGCATTCCAGAAGTATATAGTGGCTCCTTCCAACAAAGCAAAACGTCGATTTTCCTCTTTTTTTGTATCCCCAAAATCACTTTTTCTGACATCATCCAAAAGTGCGGCAGCACTCTGCATATACTGCTCCAGAGCCAGAATCCCTTTGATTCTATCCTCATACATACAGAGTATTTTGTTATCCTTTGCTGGATTTTCCTTCTGGTACTTCCGGAATACTTTTTTTGCATTCTCAAGCTGCCCAAAACGCAGTGCTTCTTCCACCCGGTCACGCATCCGCACGGTATCATATTCCTTCGCCGTCAAAATATAAGTCAACCATGCCGCTGATTTGCCCAGACGCTCCAACAGGGCAAAAAGCAAAAGCAGATCCACCGGTGCTTCCCCATCCTCTATCATATATAAAAGCTGGTTGGAACATAAGCCAGAACATAATTTTTCTCTTGTTATATTCGCTCCCATCCTCAAAGCTTTTATTTGCTTTCCAACATTATCTAATTTCATATTGATACCCATGCCAATCACAGACTAAGCCTTTATTCCCATTGTGATATGCAGGCTAAATTATTATGTAACAATCAAATTGTCAGTTATATTATTCACTATATTACCATTTTCGACATTATTTGTCAAATACTATTTTTCCTTTTCCATAAAGACTATTGAAGATGATATCCTGTTTTACTGATAATAAGATTACGGAAAAAAGCAATGCCAGGAGCATTTACTGTTCCTGGCACTTACAATAATATACACCCATTCCCGAAAATCATCCCCTACTCAAATTTCACTGACTGCACAATCCCCTTTAAATATTTCTGTAACTCCTGATTTTCTTTTCCTCCCCATGTATGAACCAATATATTATAGTTTGCAAAATAATACAGGTTTTCCCTCAAGTTATAAACTGTTTCCTCAAAATCTTTTATATCAAGATAATACATATAATCCCCTGTTGGCTCTGCAATCACTGTTCCCTGGTCTGATTCAATCCGTATCCCTATTTTCTCTTCATCATCGAGATAAATTGTATAAGAAGAAGTTTCATACCCCTCTTCGTTCTTAAAATCTTCTCTTGTAAACACAGATCCCTTCGGCACTTGCAGGGAAAGCTTCATATAGCGGTTCCAAATATGCAGGTCAACCAATTCCCTGTCCAATATATTTTCTTCCTTTTTCTCGCCCAATTTTCCTTTTGTAAAACATGCACTTTCTAAAAATTTTACAATTTTCCGTTCATTCTGGTTATATTCCTCTTCCAGCATGGAAAGACCAATATACCCATCTTTCTGCTTATCACGTACAATCCCTTCGTAATAATTTTTCCTCTTATCCCCCATTGCGTATTTGAGATAATCCTCATATACCTGATAACTCCATTCCCCCTTCGTTCCATCTAAAAAAACATAAGGAGCCGTTATAACGGGTGCATCCTCATAAAATCTCCCCTCCCCTTTTGCTGCCCAAAGAGTAAAATAATTATCTTCGCCATCCTCCTCACCCAGCCCAATAAATTCAATGCTGCCGGTTTCCTCCACATAGTGTGAACCCTTATCAACCAGAAAACGATAATGTTCATATTCATATACTGGCCATATAATATAACGCCAATCAACAGGCATATCCGCCATAAAGGCAAGCCCATTTTCCAAAATAAAAGCGCGGCATTTGGTTGGCGTAGCTTCTGGCAAATTCTTCCCCAGTCCTAACTTCACTATATTTTCCAATAAAAAATTCTTTTCACCGCCATTTCCCTGCGATTCCTCTGTTTTTGCCACACTGCAGGAACAACATATTAATATCAAGCATAAACAAAGATACATTTTTCATTTCATCTCTAAAATTTTCCCCCTTCATAAATGCCTTTAGTTGCTCTTTAATCATGCCTTTGTCAACAATTTGATATTTGAAATACCCACTACCGTACTTGTATTGATTTTATTATCTCCTTTGCTATATCAAGCATTCTTTCATCCTCTTTAGACACGGAAAATTCCGCCACCAAATCACTGTTTAAAAAACTAAATTGACCTATCTTTCTTTCCCCAAACTCCATATAATTACATCTTGCATCTGTTTGGTAACTCGAATCAGTCAATGGCAGTTGTTTATTCTCCCAGACCTCCTCATAAAAATATAGGCATCCATAAGGATAAAGATTTAACACATTTTTCTTTTCTGCATCCAGATAAAACTTCAGACAAACAGCATCATTTTCCTCCGTTTTCTCAAAAACAGTTCCCGCCGGTATATCCAATTCTATATTATTGTCCGTCCGGATAAAAAGTCTTATCTTCTCTTCCCCGTCCTTATCCGTTCCTATCTGTCCGCTTTGAAAGATCGCACTTTTATAAAATTGTTCCAGTGCTTCTTTGTGCCGCTCATACTGCCCCTTATTCAAACCAAAATCATAATTACATAAATATACTACATGCCGCTGATCCGCTGAAATAATACCTTCTATATAACTGCCTTCTTTCTCTCCCCTATCCATTTTCACATTCCGTTCAATATAACGTTTTCCCACTGCTCCATCTGCAAAGATAAAATCCTCTGAATCGTATGAAAACGCATCCTCATAGACTTTACCCACGGACATGTAAAAATACTCCAAGAAATCACTGTCCTTTACTCTTTGATCTGGACAATGAATTTGGACGACTTCATTTGAGATATAAGTTTTCCATTCCCTTGGCATATAAGCGAAAAAAATATTTTCCCCATCAAGCAAATATGCATGTTTTTCCCACAAAGCCTCCTCTGGGGTATTCTTCTGCTGCTTCATCGTACAGGCATTGCCGAATAAAAAGAAACAAAACAGCACATAAATTCTATATTTTCTTATTATAAATTTCATATAACCCTCTTTTCTTTTTGTGGGACATTACGATTATATAAATATTGTCCCGACTAAATTCTTAATTTTGGGGGACAGTTTATCAAGAACTCCCCCGTTTCAAAAATAATATGTAGCATGAATGGCTTTTACACCGGATAATGGGAGATACCGCTTTATTCAAATCTTATGGACTGCACAATCCCCTTTGTATATTCCCACAATTCATCATTTTTATCATCCAAATTTGTCCATATCATAAGATGGCGGTTTGGAAAATAAAATCCCCTCCGATCAGGGATTTCATAGACTGTCCCATCAAAATCTTGGGTGTTCAAATAATACTGATAATCTCCTGTGCGCTCTAAAATCCCTCCTCTCGGATCCGAATATATACAGATATATTCTTTCCCATCCTGACTAAGATCAATCTTACACTCATATGCCAGATAATCGTTAGCGTTATAAAAACGTTTCTCTTTTAACCCAACCCCTTCTGGCACACGAAGCGACAAATTTAAATACTCATTCCACAAATGAAGCGTGATTAACTCTCTTTCCAAAACATTCGGTTCATCACTTACGCCCAAATCCGATTCCCTGAAGCAGACACTTTGCAGGAAATCCGTAATTATCTCCCGGTTGGCATCATACTCCTCCTTTAACATCCCAAGATGAATATAATATTTTTTCTCTGTATCCTGCACAATCCCCTCGTATTGGGGCACCGTAATGTCTTTATAATGTAAAGTTTCTTCCCAAGTCTGATCCACCCATTCTCCCAGCGTTCCATCCTGAAATACAAAGGGAACCGACTTTTTCACATAATTATTTCTAAGTTTTCTCTCCCCTGTCCCCACTGTTAAAACAAAAAAATTATCCTCACTATCTTCCCCTCCAATCCCTATAAAATCCACACAGCGTTTTATTAAATCATCTTCCCCAGCAGTTCCCAAAAACTCTGTGCAATACGCAAAATCATATACTGGTTTCATCACACAGCGCCAGTCCACGGGCAAATCTGCAATGAATACTGTATTTTCTTCCAGTAAAAAGGCATGGCACCCTGTTTTTTGATTCGGACTGTTTTTTGTTGGATTACTTACGTTTTCACTTCCCTCTTCTTCCTTTATATTGTTATTCTGGATGACCTCTGTTTTTAATTTTGTTTTATAAGCTTCCAAACCAGGCATCATTTTATCTTTATAAATATCATCAATTATTTCTATTGTATTATATATCTTATCCCCAGTTTTTGGCATCCCACAAGCCTTAAATAATACACAAATACATAGACCAGTCAATATTTTAATGACTAATTTTGGATTTCGCATTTTTTATTCCCTTCTAAAACCACTCCTAAATGTAATTTTATATTTTTGTATATACTGCCCGTTTTAGTTGTTCCGTTATATTCCGCAAACAATATGTACGCCGCTGAAAACGCCCATTCATACAACCTTCTGCCCATACAGCCAGTCCAAGTTCACCGCCAGCCATTCTCCCCTCGTTATAAACCTCCGTTTTCCTTAAACTTAACCAATCTAATTCATGGATACCAAAAGTGCAAAAGCCAGCTATTTATTCAAAAGCTCCTTTTTTATCATACTACCACTCCCTTTCCTGTTTGTCAAATATTTTCCAAACTATTTGACCAAAACCGACATGCCAACCCTGTTTGTTGGCATTTTCATTTCCCTGCCGCACACATAGAATATCATTGTCTGATAGAAGTGGGAATAACTTTTTTCTTAAAAATTTCAAGAAAATAATCAAATTTATTTCTGTATTGCCTTTTCTGTTATTCTTTTTTACTGTTTTGTTTCAGTTTTTATTTTGTAGGGATTTCCTCCTGCTTTAAAATACAACAAACCACTTATTTCCTTATTGCGTTTATTTTTGTAACATAGACACTATATCTTTTTGGTTCTATTATATCGCGCATACACCGGATCTTAATCAAGTCCTAATCTTGCATTTGATTTCCCTAAAAAACCAACGCCGGGAACTGTTACAGTTCCCGGCGCTAATAATACATAAAACCATACGTAGCCAATTATGGAATCTTTGATAAATTTTTAGTTCTTATCAAGCCCGATTTGTTTTTACATTTGTTTTAAAATTTGTATGTGACAAGGATGTTGCATTCGAGGATGGCGCTACATACAACGCCCTTGTCGCATTCAATACAGCCAGCACCATCACGCCAACATCCGCGAAAATTGCCCACCACATATTCACATAGCCAACCGCCCCAAACGCCAGGCAGGCGAATTTTACCGCCAGCGCAAATACAATATTCTGGTGCACAATACCCAGTGTCTTTTTCGAAATCCGCATTGCTTGCGCAATCTTTTCCGGGTCATCATCCATCAGCACGATATCTGCCGCTTCAATGGCCGCATCCGAACCGAGTGCTCCCATTGCAATCCCGATATCCGCACGGGAAAGTACCGGGGCATCGTTGATTCCGTCACCGACAAAGGCCAGCTTCTCTTTCCCTTCCTTTGCTGCAAGCAGCGCTTCAACCTCCGCCACTTTATCCGCCGGAAGCAGTTCGCTCTTTACTACATCGACACCAAGTTCCCCTGCCACTGTTTCTGCCACAGACTTTGCGTCACCGGTCAGCATCACGACCTGTTTTACTCCGGCCTCTTTCAGACCCGCAATGGCTGCCGCCGCATTCGGCTTGACCACGTCGGAAATCAGCAGATAGCCCGCGTAACTGCCGTCCACCGCCACATGTACCTGTGTGCCGGCTTCCTTCGGTTTTTCACAGGTAAGCATCAGACTTTCCATCAGTTTTGCATTGCCCGCTGCCACACAGCGCCCATCTACAAACGCCTGCACACCGTGTCCGCTGATTTCTTCCACATCCTTAACACGTGTCGTATCCACGGGCTTCCTATATGCTTCTTTTAGGCTCTTGCTAATTGGATGGTTGGAATAGCTCTCGGCATATGCTGCAAGCCGCAGCAATTCATCCTCCGTAATCTCCCCGGAAGTCACAATCTGCGTGACCTCAAACACACCGCGCGTTAATGTCCCCGTCTTATCACACACAACATACTTTGTTTTCGACAGGGCTTCCAGATAATTGGAACCTTTTACCAGCACTCCCCTAGAGGACGCACCGCCAATCCCGCCAAAAAAGCTGAGCGGAATCGAGATTACCAGCGCGCAAGGACAACTGATTACAAGTGTGGTCAGCGCGCGGATTACCCATTTAGACCAGTCGGCTTCATTACCATAAAGCAAATTGACAAGCGGCGGCAGCACCGCCAGCACCAGTGCTCCAATGCAGACCGCAGGGGTATAATATTTTGCGAACCGCGTGATAAAATTTTCGGAGCGCGATTTTTTCATGCTGGAATTCTCCACAAGATCAAGGATTTTCGTTACTGTGGATTCGCCGAACGGCTTGCTGGTTCTTATATTCAGCAGCCCGGACAGATTTACACAGCCACTGATTACCTCATCCCCCTCCCTTACTTCGCGCGGCAGGCTCTCGCCTGTTAAGGCGCTGGTATTCAGGGAGGAAACTCCCTGGGTAACCACTCCGTCAATCGGGATTTTCTCTCCCGGCTGTACGACAATTACAGTACCAACCTCAATTTCATCCGGATCCACCTGCACCAGTTTGCCGTCCTGCATAATATTCGCGTAATCCGGGCGGATATCCATAAGTTTTGCGATATTTCCGCGGCTCTTACCGACCGCATAGCTTTGGAACAGTTCGCCGATCTGATAAAAAAGCATAACTGCCACACCCTCAAGATACTCGCCAAGGATCATCGCACCGACCGTCGCAAGCGCCATCAGGAAATTTTCGTCGAATACCTGGCCGTGGAAAATCCCATACACTGCCTTTCGCAGGATATCATACCCGATTATTAGGTATGGCACCAAAAACAGCGCAAGCTCCACATACTGATTTTCAAGCGGAAGCAATTTTATTATGACCATCAGCACCGCCGATAAAATAATACGATAAAGCATTTTTTTCTGTTTATGATTCATAGGCCAATCTGCCTCCTTTTTCATACCACTCAATCAAGCGAAATATGCCCCAGAAACTTATCCTTTTCTGATTTGCCAGAATAGTACAGATTCCCTTCCGACCAATCCATAACCTCCTCCCCCACCTAAAGAGGCAGGGGACTACTTTCTACAAAAGTTAAAACTGATCAGAAACCGTCCCGGGGCATGTGTAATACTTAGGTTAGGAACCATCCTGGTTCCGGCTAATTGCAAAGCAATTTGCAGGAATTGTTAATTTTTTAACAACTCCTTTTACACAGGTCTTATAAGAAGATCTCACAATCCGATTCCACCTTTTTGCACTGCTTGCGAACCTCCGCCATCACGGCCGCCACATCCACACCTTCCTCAAAATCCACACTCATCTTCTGCGTCATAAATGCAACCCCCGCATCCTTCACACCGGCAACCTTCTTTGCAGCCTCCTCCATCTTCATTGCGCACGCCGCACAGTCCACCTCGATTTTGTAACTTTTCTTCATGCTTCCTACCATCCTTTCTTTTTATATTTCTACAGTCAGGAGTTTGAAAGTGCCTTTCTTCCAAACTTTGCCCATTCGGTGGGGCTTTCATTATTTATCAATTAAACAATCATTTAATTGTTGGATATATCGTACCACAAATCAAAGCATATGTCAACAGGGAAATAAAAATTAAAATGCCCAAATTTCCCTCACTCCAAAAATGTATCCATCCATACCTTCCCCGCAAACATTCTTTTAAGTTCCTCCCGGTTTTTTGCATTCCCAAGCGCCCACATCAGCTTTGCCAGCGCCGCCTCCGGTGTCATATCAAACGCTTCAAGAAGTCCCAGCCCCATCAGTTCCTTGCCAACACGGTACACGCTCATATCGCTGCCTTCATGCGGCACCTGGGTGGTCGCCACAATCGCCTTGCCTGCCCGCGCCCACTCCCCGACTGCCTTATCAAAGCCGCCATACGCAGGAATACCACTCGTGCCAAAACATTCAATCACCAGGCCATCATAACAGTCCATGGTGCGTGTTAGGATTTCCTGCGAAATTCCGGGATACGGGCGCACACGGAGTACATGGGGGTTCATCCTCCCGTAAAACTTAACTTCCCCCGAAATTTCAGGCTCAAAATACCGGATAATCCGTCCCTCCTGCATAACTGCTGCCGCCGGGCAGTTAATACTTGAAAATGCATTGTAACTGTGTGTGCGTGTCTTTCGCGCGTGCGTGCCCAAAATCGCGGTGCCGTCAAATACAAGATAGACACCGTGCGAGCGAGGATCTGCTGCGTAGCAGAATGCGTCCGTCAGATTGCGGCGCGCATCCGTGTCACGGTTGTAGACGGATTTCTGTGAACCGGTCAGGATAATCGGTTTTTGACTGTCCTGCACCAGGTAAGAAAGCGCTGCTGCCGTGTACGCCATGGTATCCGTCCCATGGATTACTACAAAGCCATCAAATTTCTCATATTCTTCCTGAATGCATCCTGCCATCTTAATCCAATGCCCCGGATTGATATTGGTACTGTCTAAGCGGAACAGCTCCCGAACGGAAATTTCCGCAATTTCCTTTAATTCTGGCACATAGGAAAGAAGTTCCTGCGGTGTCAAATCCGGCTCTAGTCCATTTCCACCATCTTTTGAAACAATCGTCCCGCCTGTTGCAATCAAACAAATCTTCTTCACCGTCATCCCCTCCAATCCTGATAGACCTACTCGCATTTCTCCCCTGTTATATCAATGGCATCCCACAAAACAGTATCCACCCATACACTGGTTTCTTCTTCCCAGACCGCATAACTATCCGAAAATGCATGTTCCTGGCGCTCCATAATAATCTCCGTCTTTGCCTGGTCGGTCGCATCCTCATCCATATAGTTTGCACAGTGAAGGATAAAATATCCATCCTCCGTTTCAATCAGCCCGCTTGTTTCCCCCTGCTGTAAACCAAATGCGATTTTTTCCAGTTCCTCGTACATCTCCCCCCTGCCAATCACAATCTCAATCTCATCCGTATCATCCGTATTTTCCCGTGCAAATCCGTAAAAATCCGGTGTTTCCTTCGCTTCCCCGGCAAGCCTTTCCGCGCGCTCCCGCACATTGAAAAGCCCTTCCTCATCAAGCGGCACATGCGATCCATCCTCCGCAAGTGCATATTTGGCAATAAAAACATACCACAAAACTGGATGACGTGCTTCCTCGTCCGATACATCGGTATCAATATTAAGCGTCAGGCTCTCATAAATCTTGGTTGCCAAAAGATTGTCCGCATAAATCCCCCACACCAGGTCGCGGGTAATCCCATAGTATTCCAGCTCATCCCTGGAAAAATTTGCTATATAATTATCCGTGTATTCATCGACATTCATCCGTTCATCTTCAGTAAGCGCAATGCCAAGCCGATCTGCCTGTGAACAGACCAGCTTGGTGTATGTGATCTGTTTTAACAGTTCCTCTTTTAGCATCTGCGCATAGGTTCTCCCCTCATCATTTAAAACAAAGTCCCAGATTTCCTTGCCGTAGAGGGTTTCAACTTCCTCCTTTGTGGACTGCATATATAGAACTACTTCGCCGTAGCTGATCTTTAGATCGCCAATCCGCAAAAGTGTCTGCGAAAAGCGCTCCTCCTGATCCATCCCCTCCACCTCTTTTTGCGTGATGCCAGTCGGATATGGTGTCGGTGTAAATTCCGCTTCCATTTCCAGATCCGGTGTCAGCTTCTCGCAGCCTGCAAGGCAGGAAATAGCAATCAGCCCGGCCATGAACAACCAGATGGGCTTCTTTCTGGCAGCCCGCCTGTTTCTGCGGCTTTCCCCCACTTCTTCGCATTTCTTACTGATAAAACGGCTGCTATAATATCTATGGCTTTTCTGCCAGCATCCGCCCAACCGTGCAAATATATCCGATCTTATTTTCATGGGCTTCCCTCACTTTCCGTACCTTTCCGTTTTTCAGTTTTGCAATATTTTAAGTATATATTGCTTATTCTATATTTATATTTTCTAAAACTTATATTATCTATTAAATTCACTTATCCATCTTTCTTCTGCTGCCAAACTTTGCATTCCTTCCCAGACTTCGTATTCCTGCCGCCCCAAAGCAAAATCATAGCAAAGTCCGGAAACTTTCCACCAGCTTTTTTGCCTCTGCCAGAGCCTGTTCCCCATCGGGAGCGGCATTCGGTGGATTCCTGCGCGCCAGATTAGACATCCGATATTCAAACACCAGTGCATTTTTCTTAAAATCTAACAGGGGCGCATGTAATTTCAACAATTCTGGTATCCTCTCAACATGATATTTTGCGCGTGCATACGGTGTCAGCCAGAGCATATCGCCCTTCTGCTCAATCCCTACCAGATATACTGCATGAGCCTGCGCCTTAAGATACGCTACCTGCAATAGATTTAATACTGGCTTCGGCGGCTCCCCGAATCGGTCGATAAATTCCTCCTGCAAGTCTTCCAGTTCCTCCAGGGTTTCAATCCCCGCCACGCGCTTATACATATCCAGTTTCTGCAATTCATTCTTTATATAAGTGGCAGGGATATATGCGTTAAGCGGCAGTTCGATGGAAGTTTCAAAGCTTTCTGTTTCTTCCTTCCCACCATCCTTTAATCCCTTCACCGCCTCGTTCAACATTTTGCAGTACAAATCATAACCAACCGCTTCCATATGCCCACTCTGTTCCGCGCCAAGCAGGTTGCCCGCTCCCCGGATTTCCAGGTCGCGCATCGCGATCTTAAAACCGGAACCAAGTTCTGTAAACTCTCTGATTGCCTGCAGTCGTTTCTCTGCGACTTCCTTTAGCATTTTGTCCCGTTTGTACATTAAAAACGCATAGGCCGTGCGGTTTGAACGCCCCACACGCCCGCGTAACTGATAGAGCTGGGATAATCCGAGCCGATCCGCATCGTCAATAATTATGGTATTGACATTTGAGATGTCAAGACCTGTTTCAATAATGGTGGTGGAAATCAGTACTTCCACTTCCCCATTAATAAACTGGAACATTATTTTCTCAAGCTGCCTCTCGCCCATCTGCCCATGCGCAAACGCCACATTCGCCTCCGGTACCAACCGCTGCACCTGTTGGGCTATTTCATCAATCCCATTGACACGGTTGTATACATAATATACCTGGCCTCCGCGCGCCAGCTCCCGGTTAATGGCCTCCCGGATCATCTCATCGTTATGCTCCAATACAAAAGTCTGGATTGGCATACGATCCACTGGTGGTTCCTCCAGCACACTCATATCCCGGATACCCACCAGGCTCATATGCAGCGTGCGGGGGATTGGTGTTGCTGTTAGTGTTAGCACGTCCACCTCCCCCTTGACCTGCTTGAGTTTTTCTTTGTGCGCCACACCAAAGCGCTGTTCCTCATCAATAATCAAAAGCCCCAGATCCTTGTATTTGATATCCTTTGAAAGTACGCGGTGCGTTCCAATCAGGATATCAACATCCCCCTTTTCCATTCCAGCCAGAACCCTTTTTTGTTCCGCAGGGGTGCGGAAGCGGGATAGCATCTCGACATTGACCGCAAAATCCTTCATGCGCTGCATAAAGGTATTGTAATGCTGCTGCGCCAGGATGGTGGTTGGCACAAGAAACACAACCTGTTTCTTATCGAGCACCGCCTTGAAAGCGGCACGGATTGCAATTTCTGTTTTGCCGTACCCAACATCCCCACAGACCAGGCGATCCATAATGCGCGTGCTTTCCATATCACGCTTTGTTTCCTCGATTGCGCGGATCTGGTCGTCCGTTTCTTCATAAGGAAAGAGTTCTTCAAATTCTTTCTGCCAGGTATCATCCTGCGAGAACGCAAATCCCTTTTTCGACTGGCGCAGTGCATACAGCCGGACAAGCTCCTGTGCGATATCCTTCACCGCGCCGCGCACGCGCGCTTTTGTTGTCTTCCACTCTGTAGAGCCAAGTTTATTTAATTTCGGTTTCCGCGCGCCGGCACCGGCGTATTTCTGGATTACGTCAAGCCCCGTGGCCAGGATATAGAGTGTCCCCCCTCCCGCATACTCAATCTTGATATAATCCTTTGTCACCTTATCCACTGTCAATTTCTCAATGCCCCGGTAAATACCCAGCCCATGGTTTTCATGCACCACATAATCACCAATATTCAAATCGGAAAAACTCGAAATCTTACTGCCCTCGTAAACCTTTACCTTCTTCTTTTTTGTTTTTTTTGCCGCACCGAAAATATCGCTTTCCGATATAATTACAAATTTTACTAGTGGATACTCAAATCCACGGTGTACATTGCCCTGCGTCACCATAATTTCCCCGTTTTGTACCAGACGGTTGCGATCTTCACTAAAAAACGCGGTCAGCCCATGGTCACGCAGATCCTCTGCTAGGCGTTCTGCCCTTGTGTGCGAGCCGGAAAGCAGGATAACGCGGCAGCCGCTTTTTTTCCAGGCTTTTAAATCTTTTACCAGGATTTCAAAATTGTTGTTGTAAGGATTCACCGATTTTACAGTCAGGCTATAGCGTGCCAGAACGGGAAGCTTATCAAGTTTTGTTTCCATTGTTGAAAGCAGGACTGTGTTCGCGCCCATAATCCCGGCAAGCAACGCGCGGTAATCAAAAATCACGTCCATCTGCCCCGGCAGGATATACCCCTTTTCAATACGACCAGTCATGCTCTCGGAAAACTCCTGGATTACCGTTTTACCTTTTTCCATAATCCGCGCCGGCTCCTCCAGGAATATAGCTGAATCCCCATCACAGAAGTAGTCGAAGAACGAAACCGTTTTCGTAAAAAAGTAGTTCACATAACTGTCTAGCCCCACACTTCCCTGACAGTATTCCAGGTTTTCCTTAAATTCTGCGACAATCTTCGTAATGCGCGCGGCTTCTTCATTTTTGCGCTCATTCCTTAGTTGGGCTACAAATTCTTTCAGTTCCTGATCCAGTGCGGCCAGTCCTTTTTCTTTTACTGCCTGTTCGAGGACAAATTCGGAGGCGGGGTATATTTTTATTTCCTCATGGTTTTCGATGGAGCGATGTCTTGCGGCATAATAGG
>CAMWUU010000006.1 GCA_947177515.1 uncultured Lachnospiraceae bacterium | reverse complement strand
TGCGAGGTCGATGAAGCAGGAAGCCCATTGGCTTTAGACAATGGGTAGTTCACAACAGTGGAAAAGGGCATCCAATACAAAAATACCGTGATATAATTAAATATCTGACCGCTATGGAGGATGGCAGGATGGCCTACCTAATTCTGGGAATTGAAAATCAGGCAAGCATCCATTACGCCATGCCGCCCAGAAACCTGCTTTATGATGCATTGGAATACACCAGACAGATAGAGCGGACGGCGGCACGCCGGCGTGAGGACAAAAATGCAAAATATTCCGCCAGTGAATACCTGTCCGGATTCGGTAAATCCGACAGGCTAATCCCGGTCATTACATTAGTTATCTATTTTGGTTCAGAAGAATGGGATGCCCCAAGAAGCCTGCATGAAATGCTCGCCATCCAGAATAAAGAAATATTATCCTTTGTAAGCGACTATAAGCTAAACCTCATTGTCCCCGCAGAACTTTCCGCAACAGATTTTCAAAAATTCCAGACAGATTTGCGCGAAGTTATGCAGTATATTCAATATTCAACTGATAGGAGAAAACTTTCCTCCTTGTTGGAAGACAACAGCCGTTTTACCAAAATGAACTGGAATGCAGCGATGTTATTAAATGAATGTACTAAATCAGGTTTAAAATTTCATAAATCAGGAGGATTTGTCGATATGTGTAAGGCAATAAAAGAGATCCGGGAAAAAGAATATTTAGGTGGACACGAAGCAGGATTTAAAAAAGGACATGCAGAAGGACGCAGGGAAGAACATATAAACAGTATTCAAACCTCCCTTACCGCACTTATAAAGAATATGGGACTTTCCTTAGAGCAGGCCATGGATGCCCTTGATATCCCAAAAGAAGAACGGTCAATCTACCGGGAAAAATAACCAGGATCCGGGAAAACCATATGGATTTTAGAATAAAAATTCCTGGCTGCCGGGATTATATCCCAGCAGCCAGGAATTTTTTACTATCCATTTTTTATCCCAGTTTCTTAATTATTTCTTCCGGATTGGAAAATAAACCTCCGTTTCCCACTCCTGTGGTGGAAGCGAATCAAACTGCGTTTTGATATAAAGATCGAACGGCGCTCCCGCAATCTCGTAGCCATTTTCCATAATCCACGAAACAACCGCTCCGTACGCCTCCGAAAGTGAGGAATATCCTCCATGGTGCACAGTCATCGCACACTCGCATACTTCCATAACCACATCGGCTCTCTCCTTCTCCTTTACCCCGACAAAAAGCTCAATGTCCGAGGATTCGTGGTTAAACTCTTGATCATAGTATCTTGCGCCATTTAACCCGGTTGGCGTAACATGTTCCTTCGACACGCGCTCAAACAGCGTCCCATAATACTTACCGAATTCCTCCACGCCCATCATGGCGCGGGTTACCAAAACATTCATCGCCGGAGAATTCTTAATCTCAACCATGTAACCCTTCTGATACGTCATAATATCACCTGTCCTTTCAAATACTGCAATATGCGTCTGAAGCTCGTTAAGGATTACAGCCATCTCCTGCTGCTTCCTCCTAAGCTTCTCCTTCTGTTTTTGCAGCGCGCCTGCAAGTTCCATGCGATCCGATACAGTAATGAGGTGCTGTATTTCCTCCAAAGAAAATCCGTAGCGTTTCAGACGCTTGATATAATTCATGGTATCAATCTGCTCCGCCTTGTAATAGCGATAGCCTGTAAAGCAATCCACCTGTGCCGGGACAAGCAGTCCAATCCTGTCATAATGGTGGAGTGTCTTCACGCTAACCTGGCACACGTTCGAAAATTCCCCGATCTGCAACATCTCTTTTTACCTCTTTTCGCAATGATTGATTCGAATCTGATGATAGTATAACGCCTGACCTAAGAGGAGGGTCAAGAACTTTTTTCAAGTTTTTTAAATCTTCCCCAATTTTACCCGGCAATACTATTCCCCGTATATAACTGATAATATCTCCCTTTCTCCTCAATCAGTTCATCATGCGTACCTCTCTCAATAATCCTCCCCTGCTCCAATACCATAATACAATCACTGTTCTTAACCGTAGAAAGCCTGTGCGCGATGACAAACGTCGTCCTGCCATTCATTAGTTTATCCATGCCATCCTGCACAATCCGTTCGGTTCTCGTATCAATTGAGGAAGTTGCTTCATCAAGAATCAGCACCGGTGGGTCAGCGATCGCCGCGCGCGCAATCGCAAGAAGCTGGCGCTGCCCCTGTGAGAGATTTGCCCCATCCCCGGTCAGCATCGTATTGTAACCATCCGACAGCCTGCGGATAAATCCGTCCGCATTTGCAAGTTTCGCCGCTGCGTAAACTTCCTCATCCGTTGCGTCCAGTTTCCCGTACCGGATATTATCCATTACTGTTCCAGTAAATAAATGTGTATCCTGTAGCACAATACCAAGTGAGCGGCGCAGGTCGCCTTTGCAGATCTTGTTAATATTGATTCCATCATAGCGGATTTTACCGTCCTGAATATCATAAAAACGGTTGATCAGGTTTGTGATGGTCGTCTTGCCCGCACCCGTTGAACCAACAAAGGCGATCTTCTGCCCCGGTTCTGCAAACATCTTGATATTGTGCAGGACAATCTTTTCCTCATTATAGCCGAAATCCACATCATCAAAAACAACCCTGCCCTCAAGCTCAATATAGTCCGTTGTCCCTAAATCCTTGTGATAGTGCTTCCACGCCCAAAGCCCGGTACGCTTCTCGCTTTCCACAAGCTTGCCACCCTCGCGCTTTGCATTGACAAGGGTCACATAGCCCTCATCCGTTTCCGGCTTCTCATCAAGAAGCTTAAAAATACGGTCACCGCCGGCAAGTGCCATAATAATACTGTTAAACTGCTGGCTGACCTGGTTGATTGGCATATTTAAGTTGCGGTTGTAGGTCAAAAAGCTCACAAGCGCACCCAGGGAAAAGCCAAAGATACCATTTAACGCCAGAATACCGCCAACAATTGCGATAATAACATAGCTGATATTGCCGATCTGGGCATTAATTGGACCTAACACATTCGCAAATTTATTTGCATTGTAAGCACTGTCAAACAACTCATCATTTAACTTAACAAAACGCTCGGTGCTCTCCTTCTCGTGGCAGAATACCTTGACCACCTTCTGCCCCTCCATCATCTCCTCGATAAAACCATTGACCTCACCAAGGTTTTTCTGCTGGCGGATAAAGAACTTTCCACTCTGCGATGTCATTTTTTTGGTAACAAAAAGCATAATGCCAATCAAAAACAGTGCAAGTATGGTAAGCGGGATATTAAGTAGGATCATGCTGACAAGAACACTTACAATCGTAATCACACTGTTAATTAACTGCGGGATGCTCTGGCTGATCATCTGGCGCAGCGTGTCAACATCGTTTGTGTACATGGACATAATATCGCCGTGCGCGTGCGTATCAAAATATTTGATCGGCAATGTTTCCATATGCAGAAACATCTCATCGCGCAAATTTCTTAAACTCCCCTGTGTCACATACACCATCATCCTTGTATTTAAGTATGCGGCAACAATACCAATACCGTAAAAGCATGCCACCCGCCCAATCGCGGCAAGCAGCCCGCCATAATCCGGCTCAATACCAAGTTCAGACACGGCAAGCAGCGGCTCAATATACTGGTCAATCAGATTTTTGGTAAACCATGTTCCCTGCACATTCGCGAGCACGCTCACCAAAATACAGATTAGTACAATTACGCAGTGCGGGAAATAATTCTTCGTCACAAAACCGATAATCCTCTTTAAAATCCTTCCCGGATTTTCCACCGTGGGCTTCATGCCCCGCGGTACTGGTCTTCCTGGTCCTGGCATTAAGCCTCACCTCCATTCTCATCAAAATCACCGCTGCCGCCGGTCTGGGACTCGTAAACATCGCGGTAAATCTCATTATTTACAAGCAATTCCTCGTGCGTCCCGATGCCACTGATCTTCCCGTCATCAAGAACCAGGATGCGGTCAGCATGCTGCACACTCGAAATGCGCTGCGCAATAATCAGCTTTGTTGTTTTTGGGATCTCCGTTGCAAATGCATGGCGGATCTTCGCATCCGTCGCGGTATCGACCGCGCTCGTACTATCATCAAGGATCAGGATCTTTGGCTTTTTCAACAATGCCCTTGCAATACAGAGTCTTTGCTTCTGGCCACCGGAAACATTGCTGCCGCCCTGCTCGATATAAGTATTATACCCGTCCGGCAGTTTCCCGATAAACTCATCCGCGCAGGCAAGCTTGCAGGCATGGATGCACTCTTCTTCTGTCGCATTCTTATCACCCCAGCGCAGGTTCTCTAAGATCGTACCGGAAAAAAGCACGTTTTTCTGTAACACCACACTAACCTCGTTGCGCAACGTTTCGATATCATAGTCACGCACATCCTTCCCGCCCACCATAACTCTGCCGCCCGTCACATCGTACAGACGGCTGATCAGGTTGACAAGGCTTGATTTCGAACTGCCCGTACCGCCGATAATACCAATCGTTTCACCTGGATGGATCGTTAAATTGATATCGGTCAGGACACGCTTATCCTCCCCCACATGGTAGCCAAAATCCACATGCTCAAAGACAATACTGCCGTCTTCCACCTTATAGCATGGATTTTTTGGATTAACTAAGTCCGCCTTCTCGTCAAGTACCTCCGCAATACGCCTTGCACTCGCGACACTCATCGACATCATAACAAAAATCATCGAAACCATCATCAGGTTCATCAGAATCGTCATACAGTAGGACAAAAGGCTTGTAAGCTCGCCGGTAGTAAGTTCCGTATTGTTCGAGCCGACGATCAGCTTCGCGCCAAACCAGCTAATTAACAGGATACAGGTGTACACTGTAATCTGCATGACCGGGCTATTGTAGGCCACGGTTTTCTCCGCTTTTAAGAACATATTGTAAATACCATTGCTCGCCGCCTGAAATTTTTTCTTCTCATGATCCTCGCGCACATAAGCCTTAACCACGCGGATGGCGGATACATTTTCCTGTACGCTCGCGTTCAGTTCATCATATTTCGGAAATGCTGCGCTGAAATACTTCATTGCATGGGAAATAATAAATGCCAGCACACAGGAAAGCAGGATCATGGCAACCAGATAGATGGATGCCATCTTTGCACTAATCACAAAAGACATAACCATCGCAAGCACCAAACTTACCGGCGCACGCATACACATGCGCAAAATCATCTGATACGAGTTCTGCACGTTCGTCACATCGGTGGTCAGACGGGTTACAAGTCCTGCCGTGCTGAATTTGTCAATATTGGAAAAGGCAAAGGTCTGGATATTATCAAACATGCCCTTCCTTAGATTTCTAGCGAAGCCCGTTGATGCCTTTGCCCCATACACGCCCCCCATAATACCTGCAAAAAGTCCTACGCCCGCGATCACAACCATAATACCGCCAATGGCAAGGATATGTCCCATATCGCCTTTTTGCACGCCATCATCAATCAGCGACGCAAACAGATATGGGATCATCATTTCCATCATTACTTCGAGAATCATAAAAACCGGTGTCGCGATGGATGGTTTTTTATATTCCCTAATATAAGCTGCTAATGTTTTTAACAAGCTCTCACTCCTCCTTTTTCTTTTTCATTCCGCAAATGACCTTTTCCTTATCCATTTCCTATTCGGACACATGCGGTTTTACAGCGTTTTCCCGCATTTTATCCACAATGCGGAAGAAAGTTTCCCTCTCCTCATCCGTAATCCCCTGCTCCATATCCCTATGTAGCTGCTCAATGACCGCGACGGTCTGACAGTGGATTTCCTCGCCCTTTTTGGTCAGACGGATTTTCTTTAGCCTCCCATCCCTCTCATCGGGGGTGCGCGTTAGATAGCCCTTTTCCTCCATCAGTTGCAGTACATTCGTCACGCTGGACTTTCCAATCTCATATTCCTTGACTAGATCGCGCGGGTAGATATCCCGATTGCTGTTATGGTATAGATAGCCCAGAATATGCCCGTGCAGCACAGTCACTTCATCGAATCCGCAGGCAGCCAGTCGTTCATGGATCGCGCGGATGGTGATATGGTGCATTTTCTTAAACTCAAAGCATAACGCCCGCTCCTTTTCCACGGTTTCCTCCCTTCTTATTTGAAATTCTTAAGGTAATTCACCCTACTCAATACCCAGCATCCGCTATTTTAGGGTTTTATAATAGTTCGATTCCTAACAGTTCGCATCCTGACCGTTTGGTATCGAACTATTAATTCATGTATGGGTATTTTATCGCGGTCTTTGTTATTTGTCAAGAGCGAAATTATATTTTTTTTCATAGGGTGTGCAAAACACAGAAACGAGTTTTCATACACATTTTAGTTTCACCGAATAATGGTTGACTTTTTTCATTCTATATGATAACCTTTTAACAGATTTATGCTTTGCCAATTAAAAGCGCCAAAGCGCGAAAGTACCAAAATAAAAACTCTGGAGGTTCCCTATGAAAATCTTAATTTTAGTTCTTTATTTTGCTGTCCTGATTGGTATTGGCCTGTACTGCCGCAAACACGCCACAAACGTAAACGGCTTTGTACTTGGCGGCAGGAGCGTAGGCCCGTGGCTTACCGCCTTCGCCTATGGTACCTCATATTTCTCCGCCGTTGTCTTTGTCGGCTATGCCGGGCAATTTGGCTGGAAATACGGGATTGCTGCAACCTGGGCAGGCATCGGCAATGCAATCATCGGTTCGCTGCTTGCATGGGTCGTCCTAGGCCGGCGCACACGCATTATGACACAGCACTTGAATTCCGCGACCATGCCGCAGTTTTTTGGTGAGCGCTTTGCGAGCAAGCCACTGAAAATTATTGCATCCGTTATTATTTTCATTTTCCTGATTCCCTACACCGCCTCCCTTTACAACGGACTTTCACGCTTGTTTGGAATGGCGTTTGACATTGATTATTCCGTCTGCATCGTCCTGATGGCTGTGCTAACCGCAATCTATGTTATCGCAGGCGGCTATATGGCGACCGCAATCAACGACTTTATCCAGGGAATTATCATGCTTGTAGGGATTGTTGTTATTATTGCAGCCATTATTAACAGTAAGGGCGGCTTTATGGAGGCTTATAAAGGGCTTGCGCAGGTATCAGATACTGCGGTTTCCAACGCGCCGGGCGTGTTTGCCTCCTTCTTTGGGCCTGACCCGCTGAATTTGCTTTTTGTCGTTATCCTGACTTCGCTCGGTACCTGGGGATTGCCGCAGATGGTACAAAAATTTTACGCGATTAAGGACGAGGGGGCAATCCAGAAAGGTACGATTATTTCCACTGTCTTCGCGCTTGTTGTGGCGGGCGGATGCTACTTCCTTGGAGGTTTTGGACGGCTGTTTTCAGGGCAGGTCGATGTGGCGAAAAACGGTTATGATTCCATTATCCCAACCATGCTGCAAAACCTTGGTCCAGCCCTGATCGCGCTGGTGGTTATCCTTGTACTCTCCGCCTCGATGTCCACACTCTCCTCCCTGGTAATTGCATCCAGTTCCACGCTGACCATTGATTTTCTGAAAGATAATTTCATTAAGAAAATGAGCGAAAAAAAGCTGCTTTTGATGATCCGTGTGCTTGTGGTAGTGTTTATCGCGATTTCTGCCGTGATTGCACTGGTACAATATAAAAGCAATATTACCTTTATCGCGCAGCTTATGGGAATTTCATGGGGAGCGTTGGCTGGTTCATTTCTGGCACCGTTTCTGTATTCGCTTTACTGGAAGAAAACAACAAAAGCAGCGTGTTATGTGTCGTTTGCATTTGGTTCGGTGATTATGATTGTCGATATGGTTATCCCGGATATACTTCCAAAGATTATGCGCTCGCCCATCAACTGCGGGGCAATCGCAATGCTTTTAGGGCTATTGATTGTGCCGGTGGTAAGTTTGTTTACACCAAAACCGGAAAAGGCATTGGTAGAGAATACGTTTGCGTGCTATGACAAGACAACACTGGTCGCGCAAAAGACGGCTCTTGGAAAATAGCTACATAATTTTAAACTTTTCTTTTCCTACAAATATACAAGGCTCCTTCCACTACCTTTTAGCTGTGGAAAGAGCCTATAACTAATGGAGGGACTTTATTTTATGAAAGAAATAATTGCATACGAAATGTCATTCAACCAAGCATTAGAGTATCAAAATGATATAATTTGTATTCCTTTTCACAAGAAATACTGGAATGAATATATGAAAATATATAATGAATGTTTTTACAATATGAGAAACGCTTTAGAGGTTGAACCAGTCAATTTTTATTTTGATTATTCCCAAATCAAAGATAAAATAAATGATATTTTTCTTTATATACAAAACGGGGTAATCGCAGGTGCTGTTTCCTGCTATGGAAATGAATTGGATGATTTAATTGTTGGGAAGCCGTTCCAGCAAAAAGGGTTAGGACAAAAATTATTATTATGGGGAATGAATCATATCAGGGAACAGGGTTATCAAGAAATCATTTTACATGTAGCGGAATGGAATCAAAATGCAGTGAAGTTATATCAAAAAAACGGATTTCGTATCAAGAAAAAGGAAAGGATCCATTAAATTTTTTTCTGTTTTTACATAGAGATAGCATAAATAATGGAATGTTAATTTGGGAGGAAATTCATTTGAGATTCTTTGCCATGCTGTTTATCAGGATACTAACCTTGGGATTACTCATAGGATCATGCAGGATTATTTCTATGACATTCAAAACATTAAACAAGTCAATCACAATAAAAAATGACCGATTAGCGGCAATATTGATTGCATATAAAAACACATGGGGAATTACAACAAGCGCGGATAAGAGAAATAAGATGTCATTACCCGGTATGTTCTCCTATATAATATTATTTCCAGAAATTATATTTCTTATCTATGATTGTTGGATCTGTATTACAACTGATGCAATAGGCAGGTGTCCATCTAGCAAAACATATATCACAATAACAGCATGGTATTATTTGATTGCCATAAGTATAAAGCTTAAAGAAGCGCAAAAATTTAATAAAGGGGAAATATGGTAAAACCCTTCTTAGTCCGCAATCCTTCCATCCCTTATCTCAATAATCCGTCTACAGGCTGCAGCGACCAAATTATCATGCGTAACCATAATAACTGTTATCCCCTTTTCATTCTGCTGTTTTAAAAGACCGATAATCTCCCCTGCCGTGGCAGCATCTAACGCCCCTGTTGGCTCGTCCGCCAGAATAATCCTAGGAGAATTAACTACGGCACGCGCAATGGCAACGCGCTGTTTCTGTCCTCCGGAAAGCTGGTTTGCCTTTTTATCAAGCAGACCAAAAAGACCAACTTCGGCGGCGGCTTCCTCCACTGCACTTTGAATCTTGCGCATACCCATACTTCCTAGATAAAGAGGAATGGCAATATTATCAAAAACACTAAATTTTGGAACCAGCGCAAAATCCTGCATAATAAAGCCCATTGTCCGGTTTCGGATTTTAGATAACTGCCCATCGCGCAAACCTCCTACATCGGTTCCATCCAACTGGTAACTTCCACCATCAAAGGTATCAATACACCCAATAATATGCATCAAGGTGGATTTTCCTGCACCTGACCTTCCCTGAATGGCAATCATCTCACCCTCTTTTACTGACAAATCAATTTCCTTTAACGCCTGGAATGATACCTGTCCGCTTTGATAAATCTTATCTACCTTCCTTAATTCTATCAGCATTACTCAAACCTCCGAAGTGTCGTCACTGGGCTTTTTCTTGAAAAACAGCAGCTTACCGCGAAGGATAATAAAGCCGCGACAGCAATAAAAGCCAGGGAAAATATATAATTTTGCGGCCCAAGCAGGGCTCGCTGGAATAGTATATCGTGGATGGAAGGCACAAAATACAACAATATGGAAAGAGCCAGCGATATAACAAGCATAACGGTATTCAAAATCACACTCACAAGGGCACATTCCCTGCGACCCATACCATACAGATAATAAACTGATAATGTTTTCATATTTTGATAAACACCCAGATATGTAATTCCCATAACACCGAACAGGATACCAAAAATCATAATACCGACCGTCGGTATCTGCCTAGCCAACCGGGATGCCATTCCTTCCTGATAAAATCCATCAACTTCACAAAAATCAAATGGCTGGCCAAAGGAAGTGAGTTCCTGGCGCACTTTAGAAAGATCGGCATCCGGAGCAGCAAAAACAAGAAGCGACATAACCGGATACCGGATATCATCCTTTGAAATCAGCGCGGGATCATCTGTTAGGATAATATTCTGGTACGGCTCAAACATATTTACATAATCCGGCCGGTTGGAACTGAAATTTAGATTGACTGCAAAGGCTGGATCTCGCATTTTTCCAATTACCCTGGCTGTTATGGGAACATATTGCAGGGTACCCTGAACTACTTCAAGTTTGTGCAGGGTTATTATTTCACCGGTTTTATACAGGGATGCAATCCCTCCGCCTAAAATAACCTGTGTTTCCAATGAATCCCGACTGCCAAACCATTCGCCAAAACTAAGCGGATACTTTATTTGTAGCATATCACGGTTTAAAACAAACCCGTTAACAATTAAATCCTCATTTTCACCGGACAAAAAGGACTCGCTCATCTGATATCCGACACCGGAAACTCCGTCTATCAAACGGATTTCCTCTACCAGCCGCTCAAACTCCTCCGGTTCGCCCTGCACCGTATTATGCGTTACTGCACCGGAGAGAAAGAAAGTTCTTTCGGAAGAAAACTCCGCATATTTCCCAAGGTATCCATTATAGAGCAGTGTTGAAATACTGGAATTAACGACCAAAAATACCAGCACACATTCCGCAATAAAAAAAGTATTTAAAACAAGGTTCAACCGAAACTGCAAAAACAAGATTTTCAGTCGTTTCATTCACCTCACCACACTTTCTTTAATCAGTTTCGCAGGCGAATTCCGAATCAGCTTTCCCGCCACAATGCCACCGAAAAACAGGTTCATGGCTGCAATGGTTAAAAACGCAAAAAGGAACTCTGTCGTATGCTGTGCGTAAGAAGCCTCCTGTCCAATTAGGAACAGCCCTGCCGAATAAAGTAACATAGCAACCCCAAATGAAATAACCAACATAACAAGCAATTCCGCGCAAAGTATGCAAAGTGTCTGGAAATTGCCCATGCCGCACGCCTTATATATCCCATAAAGATAAGTCCTCTTAGTTAGCAGAAACTGGTATAGGAACATGTAATTGATAATAGCTATTACCAGCAAAACAAGTGCTCCGCCCAGATCGGACAGGAACTCACCGTAAGTTGTATGTGCTGGTTGGGATGGGATTACAACATGACTGGCATGATATTCGGCCTGTAATTCGTTCGAAAAATCCCGTATTTCAATTAGGGAAGTCCCACTGCGATATCGGAAACTGGCATTGATATCTTCTTTTATATGAGAAGTAAAGTCTTCCAGATTGATTAAAATATCAAATTGATCTGCCGCACCCAAGGAGAGGATGCCTGCAAATATCCAATCATCATCTAAAAAATGAAATATATCTTTCAATCTAAGAGTGGGCAGACCGTTATAGTTGCGCATCCTAGCATAACTGCTGTTCATCACAAATTCCATTGGACTGCCATCCAAACTGCTGCCCAACTGTATTCCGGAATTTGTAATATTAAAAGACGGGCTGTAAGCAGCAATGGTTAATGATCCATTGTCTTGGTCAGAGGTGGTATGTTCAAAGAAAGTCGATGTGATAAAATCTTTCTTTGCTGTACGCTCCAAAAAAGAAGATATGTCTAGGGAATCAAACTCAAGGGTAACGATATTATTTTCGTATTCTTTATATTGCCTGGTTTTAATATCCGACCAAAAAACATTTCCAAAAATAAAAAAGATTACATCACAAACAACCATACCGAGCAGAATCAGTATGGTCAGGTGTTTCTCCGAAAGAAAGGAATAATTAATGTTTTTCCAGATAAAATATATTTTGGTCATTATATTCTCCATTTATCTCTTATACCAATCTTCCAAACAAATCCCTCCATCCAATGCACCTTCCTTCTATACTTCCCTGCTTTATTACCCCTGGTTCTGCTGCGCCACCAAATGCTCCGCCCCATATTTCTTGCGAAGCGCCGGCTTTTCAATCTTCCCCGTCGCATTCCTCGGCACCTGTGCAAAAATTACCTTCTTTGGCCTTTTATACCTCGGCAAACCCTTGCAGAATTCCGCAATCTCCTCCTCGCTGCACTCCATCCCTTCTTTTATTTCAATAATCGCCCCGGTAATCTCACCAAGCCTCCGATCCGGCAGACCAATCACCGCAACATCCTTCACCTTCCCAAAACCTGCAAGGAAATTTTCAATCTGAACAGGATAGATATTCTCGCCCCCGCTGACAATCACATCTTTTTTGCGGTCAACCAGGAAACAAAAACCATCCTCGTCCTGCATTGCCATATCGCCCGTATAAAGCCAGCCATCCTTTAACACCTCGTCCGTCGCCTTTGGGTCATTGTAATAACAGGTCATAAGCCCCGGTCCCTTTACACAAAGTTCCCCTACCTCGCCCTGCGTTACCACTTTGCCATCCACATCCACAATCTTTAATTTCCAGCGGTAGCCCGGCACACCGATCGCCCCGACCTTATGTATATTCTCCACGCCCAGATGCACACAGCCGGGACCTGTAGACTCCGACAGCCCATAATTCGTATCATACAAATGATCCGGGAAATATTCCTTCCAATGCTTAATCAGTGACGGCGGCACCGGCTGCGCGCCGATATGCATCAGCCGCCATTTTGCAAGTTCATAGTCCGAAAGCTTCAACCTGCCGGAATCAAGTGCCTCCAAAATATCCTGCGCCCACGGCACCAAAAGCCAGACAATGGTACACTTCTCCTTTGAAACCGCATCAAGAATAATCTCCGGCGTTGTCCCTGTTAAAAGCACAGCCTTGCTCCCCGCACAAAGGCTTCCCATCCAGTGGAATTTTGCCCCGGTATGATAGAGCGGCGGGATACATAAAAATGTATCATTACGGTCAGTCAAATGATGCTTCTGCTCCATCTGCGCCGCCTGCATCAGACTCTCATGGTTGTGTAAAATAGCCTTTGGAAAGCCCGTTGTGCCGGAAGAAAAATAAATCGCCGCATCATCATCCTCCTCAAGAAGCACAAGGGGCGGCTGGCTCGAACAGTCCGCCACCAGCTCGCGGTAGCTCTCCGCAAAAGTCGGACAGCCATCCCCCACATAGATCAAAAGCCTGCCACGGCTTAATCCTTCCTGGATTGATTCAATACGGCCAATAAATTCCTGTCCAAAAAAGAGTATATGTACCTGAGCCAAATCCGCACAGTATTTAATCTCTTTCGCGTCAAACCGGAAATTAAACGGCACGGCAATCGCCCCAGTTTTTAAAATACCAAAATAGATCGGAAGCCATTCCAGGCAATTAAACATCAAAATCGCCACGCGGTCACCCTTTTTAATCCCGCGTTCTATCAGCATATTTGCCACACGGTTTGCCTTCTCATCAAACACACTCCAGGTAATCTCCCTGCGGTAAGGCTTTGAGGAGGTGGCCTGCACTAAGTCATATTCCTTCCATGTCGTCTTTTTTGTATCCTTTACCATCGGGTTCAACTCAACTAACGCTGTTTCCTCCCCGTATAATTTATGGTTTCTTTCTAACAAATCCGTAACCGGCATTATTCTCTCTCCTTTTTTTGCTTTGCATCGTTACGCTTTAACGCGTCAAATAAAGGATACCATAAGACGGGGGAAAAGTCAATAAAATCACACAATCCCTTTACCTTCCACACTTTTTGTAGTACAATTATAAAATCAGTTGTACTACATTACCAATCCATCACAATATTCTGCAGCGAAATACCAAAAAGGAGGATTTTACAGATGGAAAAAGAGATTTACTGGCATTTACCCGGACTTTGTTTTTTCCGTTCCCTCAATATGATTACCATAGACCTGATGAAAGAATTTCCCGAAAAATTCTGTGAAAACTATCGGGTTGGCTCCGTTTATGGCACTTTCCCGGGGGCTATCTGGAACGGCGGACGGGCTGTATTTGGACTGATCCCGAAACATGAGATTATTAATACGCTAAATCTTTATAATAAAGAGGGTATCCCCGTCCGTTTTACCTTTACCAACTCACTGCTAGAAGAGAAACATACGCATGATACCTACTGTAACCTGATTATGCGCCTTGCGGACAATGGCACAAACCAGGTACTGGTCAATTCGCCAGTTCTTGAGGAATACATCCGCAGCAAATACCCTTCTTTCCCACTTATCTCATCAACTACAAAGAGGATTACTGACCCATCGGCACTGTGCGCGGAACTTAGGAAGGATTATAAGCTGGTGGTGCTTGATTATGACTTTAACCACAAAGAAAGTATTCTTGATAAAATTAAACCATTTGCAAATAGACTGGAAATCCTGGTGAATGAAATTTGCTATCCGGGCTGCCAGAAACGTACCGAACATTACGACCAGCAATCTAAAATGCAGTTGGAATATGATGTCCGATCAACCTTTCCATGCCCAAATACCCTTACACAGCGAACCTTTGCAGAATGCAGGGAACGCCCAGCCTTTCTATCCAACGAAAAGATCGGGGCATATATCGATCGGGGATTTGTGAATTTCAAAATTGGGGGACGGGGAATGCCAGTGGATTTTGTTAAGGATTCGTATCTTTATTTTCTGGTGCGGGAGGAACACAGGGAATTTATCAGGAAAAAAATAGACAGGATATTGCAGTGTGTACAAAATGGAAAAGGGGCATCCACTACTCAAAAACTTTAAACCGCGACCCCTTTTCCATTTCGAAAAGGGGCATCCACTACTCAAAAACTTTAAACTGTGACCCCTTTTCCATTTCGAAAAGGGGCATCCGCATCCGCTACTCAAAAACTTTAAACCGCGACCCCTTTTCCATTTCAAAAAGGGGCATCCGCATCCACTACTTAAAAATTTTAAACTGTGATCCCTTTTCCATTTCGAAAAGGGGCAATAGATTGGAGGGAAAAGATGATTATTGATTTTCATGTGCATACCTTTCCGGAAACCATCTCCGGGCGGGTGTTAGAAAAACTTGGGAAAGCGGCGGGCGTAATGCCCGCGACAAATGGCACAGCGCAGGGACTGTCGGTTTCCATGAAGGAGGCGGGGGTTACTTACTCGGTAAACCTCCCAGTTATGACAAGTACCGAACAGGTTCTTTCTGTAAATAACAGCCTTTTGCAAAGTAAGGAAACCTGGGAATCCATGGGCATCCTGACCTTTGGCGGTATGCACCCGGATTTTTCGGATTACAGGGGGGAACTGCACCGTCTAAAAGAATCAGGAATCCTGGGTATTAAACTGCATCCAGCCTACCAGAGGGTTGACCTTGACGATATCCGCATGAAACGGATAATTGCCTGCGCGTCGGAACTTGGACTGATTACTCTGATCCACGCCGGGATTGATATTGGCCTTTACGAACACAATTATTCCTCGGTTGCCCAAATCCTTTCGGTATTAAAGGAGGTGCGTCCGGAAAAGTTTGTGCTTGCCCATATGGGCAACTGGGCGCGCTGGGAGGAAGTGGAGCGCGATCTTGCTGGCGCACCGCTCTTTATGGACACCGCGTTTTCCATAGGCCCCCTGGACGCGTACCCTAATGCCCCATCCAATCCGTATAGCAATATTGTGTTAGAAGATGGGGCTTTTTTACGAATTGTCAAAAAACATGGTACCGACCGTATCCTCTTTGCGACGGACAGCCCGTGGCAGCCACAGAAGCGCTATGTGGAGCGGTTTTTAAACATTGGTTTAACAGAGTCGGAACAAAGGATGGTTCTCGGGGAGAATGCAGCGAAACTGCTTGGGCTGCCCGGATAATTTCCGCTGCATAAAAGGGCGGCCTAAAGCCGCCCTTTTATGTGATAAGCTTATTTATGGCTCTTCCACCACACCCAGAAACAAAACTGCACCATCCGCGCCCGTAATCGCAAAAAGGAATGGGCGGTTCAATACAAAATCCATTTTTTCTACCGGAATTCCTCCACCATCATTCATTGCCAGAATGGTATAGGCTGCTGCAACACATCCCTTTTCATCCACTGTAACGCGCGCTGCATGTTTTGCTTGCATCACCGAAATTCCATCTGAATTCTGGCACATCGGGCTAAAGTCTGCAAGTTCTTCCTCAAAAATATCGGAAAGCCCCATGGCCTTTAAACCCTCAATCAGGTCAAAATCCGAAACTATATCAAATTTCGGAAGGGCAATATTAATTCTTGCATAAATCTTATTATTCCAGTTCCCCCCGCTATGGATTAACTCAAGTATTTCACTGTCTTTTACTACCTCGTTGACATCCGCTGTTTCATCCGGCAAAAACAGCCACATATCCCCACTCATTTCCAGTCCACAGCGGATCGCAGAAAAATTACTTCCCCTGTAACAGATTCCCATTTGTACTTGGTGCATAAAATCACAGACAACATCCCCATCTGCTTTATAAAAGATCTCCTCCCTGGTTTCTTTTTCATCAAACCGCTCCTGCCACTGTGCACTGAAATATATTGTACTGGCAAGTTCCAGAACCGTGTCTTCATCCGTTTCCACGTCTTTTGCCTGTTCATTCAAAAGCCCACCAGTCTGCATATCCAGCCAGGAACGAAACGCCTTTGTAAATTCCTCTGAACCCATTTTTCCCTGAAAAGAGGAAGCGTGATAAATATCAGCCAGGGTTTGCATTGTTTCCGGGATAAAATCGACTCCCTGCCGCATCCAGAGAGAATTTGCCAAAATACTTGTTACCATGCCATCATCGCAGTAATTCGCCGTCCAAAGTGCCGCCGCACTCTCCCTTACTGCATGGATATCTGGTGCGCCAAGCAGGTTTAAAACCTGTGCGCGGCTGTTCCCATCCGTGATCTCCGACAACATGGAAAGTGCCATATAGAGATTTAATGGTGAATAAATACGGTTGGTATTTTCCCCACTGACAAGGAATTCCTGCATGGTTTTTTCATAAAACGGATACAGGTCATCCAAATAAATCCCCGACTGGTCGATGCGCTCCCTTCTCTTCTCCATCCAGTTCGCCAACTCTTTATAATAATCCGCACCCTCCTGCGAAGAATCATAATCAAACCGCGTTTCGTCCGGATATGGTATACATTCCGGATAACTTGCCTGCACAATTGCAAAATCCGCAAAGGCTGCCCCCGTATTGGATTCCTTAAAACCCGTTGGTTCTAAAGTCGGCTGCACACCCCGTATCTCCCCATCCTCGGGATTCTGCCATTTATCCTTCACAATCCCGGATACAAAATATCCCACGCCAATAACAGCAAAAAAGCTTGCTATGGCAGCAATGGCCGTTATCCGGCCAAAACGGCGTTTTTTAAATTTGGCTTCGTTTGCCTCTTTTATATAAACGCTGTCAATCTCATTTATTGCATTTAGCAAATCTTTATTTTTCATAAGATTCCTCCCTTTCTTTCCAGCTTTTCCCGCCACCAAAAACCCTATCCAGCTTTTTTAACGGCAAAGAACTCTTATTGCACCCGGTATCCTTCCCGTTCCAGAAGTTCCCTCAACTCATCCCGCATCCGCATCAGACGCATTTTTACCTTGCTCTGCCCCATCCCACACCGTGCCGCAAGCTCCCTGACCGGATATAAATACCAATAGCGGAGCACGAACAGATGCCTGTTTTCCTCCTCCAGCTTTTCCAGAAAACAATTTAGCAGATCCGTTAACTGATTTAAGTCAACTTCCTGTTCCACATCCCCATATGCTGGCACACAGTCTTCCAGTTCCTCTAAGACGAGTGCTACCTGCCCGCCCCCACGCCTTTTGGCACTTTGTTTCTCATACCGCTTCAGGGAAAGATTCCGTGTGATTTTTGCAAGAAATGCCGAAAACAATGTGGGACGCTGCGGCGGCATATGTTCCCACGCACTCAGCCACGTATCATTAACACATTCTTTTGCATCTTCCCTGTCCTTTAGAATACGGTATGAAATGGAATGGCAGTAATTCCCATACTTTTGTTCCGTTTCTAAGATGGCCTGCTCCGAACGCTGCCAATACAATTCAATAATTCGCGAATCCTCCATTATTTGTTATGCTCACCCCCTCTTTTACTATAATGACCGGAAAAAATAAAATCGGTCACAAAAAAAATCGGGAAGGAAGGAATTTTTCCTGCCTGCCCGATTTTCCTTGTCAATATTCCGAATATTTCCAAATTTATAAGTACACACAATAATATGGATAGGAATGGAAATCCCTGCTGCTACTGATACAGCTTTCTCTTATCCACCACGCGCACCGCCTTGCCTTCGCTGCGCGCAATGGTTTTTGGCTCCACAACCTTCACATCCACTAGGATGCCAAGCATTGCCTTTAATCCTTTAACAAGTTTCTTCTCCCTGGCCTGGTTTGGCACGGATGGATCCGCCGCCATTTCCGGGGTAAGTTCCACCTGCACCTCACAGGTATCGTTGTTGCCGATACGATCTACCATAATCTGATAGTTTGGTGCATAGCCCTGTTTTAAAAGCACAGTTTCAATCTGGGACGGGAACACATTAACCCCCTTGATAATCATCATATCGTCACTGCGCCCCGTCGGCTTATGCATCCGGATATGGGTTCGCCCGCACGAGCAGGGTTTCCTCGTCAGATAGCACAAATCGCGCGTGCGGTAGCGCAGTAATGGAAATGCCTTTTTGGTGATACAGGTGAACACCAGTTCTCCAGCCTCACCTTCCGGCAGCACCTCGCCGGTCTTTGGGTCAATGATCTCCGGGATAAAATGATCTTCCTGGATATGCATACCCGCCTGTTCCTCACACTCAAAAGAAACACCCGGACCCGATATCTCCGTTAACCCATAGATATCATATGCCTTGATTCCCAGGTTTTTCTCAATATCACGGCGCATTTCCTCCGTCCACGGCTCCGCTCCGAAAATGCCCGCTTTTAACTTAATCTGGTCCAAAAGCCCCCGCTCGTTCACCACTTCTGCCAGATTGGCCGCATAGGACGGCGTACAGCAGATTATGGTGGAACCAAGGTCAGTCATAAATTGCAACTGGCGCTCGGTATTGCCGGAAGACATTGGCAGCGTCAGACAGCCAACCTTATGGGCACCGCCATTTAAGCCCGGTCCGCCCGTAAAAAGCCCATAACCGTAACAGACATGGCAAACATCCTCCTTTGTGCCGCCCGCTGCTACGATTGCACGCGCACAGCATTCCTCCCAGATATCAAGATCCTCCTTTGTGTAAAACGCGACAACACGCCGCCCGGTGGTGCCGCTGGTGGACTGGATGCGCACACACTCGGAAAGCGGGACACCAACCAGCCCATAAGGGTACTGGTCGCGCAGGTCATCCTTTGTGATAAACGGAAGCTTGTACAAATCTTCTACCCCATGGATATCTTCCGGCCTGGTTCCTGCCTCCTCCATCCGTTCGCGGTAAAATTTTACATTGTCATACACATGCTTTACCTGTTCCACCAGGCGCTTATCCTGTAACGCCCGCAATTCGGAATGCGGCATGGTTTCAATTTCCGGCTGGTAATAATTTTTCATTCTAACCTCACTTTCGCAGTTTTATAAATTTACCCGTAGCGGATGATAATTATAATCTGCTGCATATACCCATGCACTGCACAGACAAAAAACAGATCATCCACAGGAATTCACTTTCCCCCCTATTCCCCGCGCCCGAGTATAAACGCTTTTTTATTTAAATCCAAAAATTTTTCCGGTACGGATTCCTCCAATGCTTTTATCCATTTTTCCTGCGGAATATCGAAATATTTCGAAAGTCTTCCCATCAATACAATGTTAACCGCTTTCACAGAACCTGCCTGCTCAGCCAACGACAGACAATCAAGCGCATCCACCGCAAAACCATTCGCCTCCATTTTCCCGATTAGATCCTCCGGATATGGCATCGCCCCCGTAATAACCGGCATTGGGTCAATCTTCTGTGTATTGGTTACCATCCTGCCATCCATCTTTAGATATCCTAAGTAGCGCGCCGCTTCCAACTGCTCAAACGCCACAATATAATCGGCTTCACCCTTATCAATAATCGGGGAGTATACTTTCTCCCCAAAGCGCACATAAGTTACCACGCTTCCCCCACGCTGGCTCATACCGTGCACTTCCGACACTTTGACATCATAGCCCTCATTCAGGAGAAGCTTCCCTAACAGCTTGCTCGCAAGCAGGCTGCCCTGGCCGCCAACGCCGACAATCATCACATTCTTTGTCATTCCCTGCCTCCAATCCAGTTATCAACCATATCAAAAAATATGCTCTGTTTTCCCATATGCCATCTCTTACGAAAGTGCCCCAAATTTACATAACTGCGTGCAGACCCCACATCCAACGCAGAGTGTTGAATCGATCACGGCTTTTCCTTCCCGGATACTGATGGCCGGGCAGCCAAGGCGCATACAGGCCTTGCAGCCAACGCATTTCTCCTGTGAGGCCACAAGCGGCTTCTGATTTTTTACATATTTTAACAATACGCAGGGACGGCGGCTGATAATCACCGACGGTTCTTCCGCCGCCAGTTCTTTTCGGATCACGCGCTCGCATTCTGTAAGGTCATAAGGGTCAACAACAGTCACGCGTGCAATGCCCATTGCAAGACAGAGCGCTTTTAAGTCAATCTTCCCCGCCGGGTCACCTTTGATATTGTAACCGGTGGTTGGGTTCTGCTGATGCCCGGTCATGCCGGTAATGGAATTGTCCAGGATAATGACAGTCGAATTGCTTTGGTTGTAAGCAATATTTGCAAGTCCGGTCATCCCGGAATGCATAAAGGTGGAGTCACCAATCACTGCCACCGTACTGCCCTCCCCTTCCTTCCCAAGCGCCTTGTTAAAACCATGGATGGCACTGACCGAAGCGCCCATACAAAGCGTCATATCCATCGCGGATAATGGCGCGACTGCCCCAAGTGTGTAACAGCCAATATCGCCAAGTACCGTACATTTTAATTTTGCCAGTGTGTAAAACAGTCCGCGGTGCGGGCATCCGGCACACATAACTGGAGGCCGGTTAGGCAGTTCTTCCGAAAGCGGCTTTGTTTGTGCAAGTGCAACACCAAGTTTGTGCGCTATAAGGGACTGGGTGAATTCACCCGTAACAGGGAAAACATCCTTACCAGTCACTTTCAGTCCCAGAGCCTTACAATGATTTTCAATAATCGGGTCCAGTTCTTCCAAAATCACGAGTTTTTCCACCTTCGCTGCAAAATCAAGAATCATCTTTTCCGGCAGCGGATTGACCATGCCAAGTTTTAAGATACATGCTTTTTCCCCAAACACTTCTTTCGCGTACTGGTAACTGGTCGAAGAAGTGATAATACCAAGTGCCGTATCCCCCATCTCCACGCGGTTAAACTCACAATCCTCCGCATATGCGGCCAGTTTTTTCATGCGATCTTCCACAACCGGATGGCGGCGGATGGCATTGCCTGGCATCATCACATACTTCGCAATATTTTTTTGATATATTTTTTCCAGCGGTACGACACGCCCTGATTTTTCTACAATACTCTGCGAATGCGCTACCCGGGTGCACATCTTAATAATAACCGGGGTATCAAATTCCTCGGATAATTCAAATGCCTTTTTGGTAAATGCGCAGGCCTCCGCCGAATCAGATGGTTCTAGCATCGGAATCTTCGATGCGATTGCATAATGGCGCGAGTCCTGCTCATTCTGCGAAGAATGCATTCCCGCATCATCCGCCACACAAATAACTAGACCTGCGTTCACCCCCGTGTAAGAACAGGTAAAAAGCGGATCCGCCGCCACATTTAGGCCGACGTGCTTCATGCCGCAAAAACTCCTTTTTCCGGCAAGGCTTGCCCCAAACGCCACTTCGAGAGCCACTTTCTCATTCGGTGCCCACTCACAATAAATCTCATCATATTTTGCAGCTTCCTCCGTTACCTCCGTACTCGGTGTTCCCGGGTAACTTGATACTACGCTGCACCCACCTTCGTAAAGCCCCCTGGCCAAAGCCTTGTTTCCCAACATCAGTTCCGCCATATTCCTCCTCCTTTTTTACGTAAATCATTCCAAGTCTAATCCCTATACACTTGCAGATATACTGGTTCCACCTTCCCATAGCCCTTTTACACTTTTGCGTATTAACGTGCTATTCTCCCATTATATCATTTTTTCTTCCATCGGTAAACAGCGAATTTTACTTTTTTCATAAATTTTATACTTTTTTCCCATTTATCTTGCAATCGCCATACCCTCCGTGGTATAATAATAAGGAAGAATTGGAAAAAGGAAACGGAGGAGTATTATGAAGCAAATCACTTTGGGTTCTACAGGAATTACCGTTCCCCAGAATGCTTTTGGTGCCCTGCCGATCCAGCGTGTCCCGATGGAAACGGCCGTGTGCATTTTACGACGCGCATATGAGGGTGGTATGACTTTTTTTGATACCGCGCGCGCCTACAGCGACAGCGAGGAAAAACTGGGCCAGGCCTTTTTAGGTATGCGCGAAAAAATCTTTATTGCTACCAAAACCATGGCGAAGACACCGGAAGAATTTTTCTGTCAACTAGATCAGTCACTGCATAACCTGCGGACGGACTACATAGATATTTATCAGTTCCATTGTGCAGACCGCTGTTTTGTGCCCGGGGACGGGACGGGCATGTATGAGTGTATGCAGGAGGCAAAAGCACAGGGCAAGATCCGCCATATCGGTATTACGGCGCACAAGCTTAATATCGCAAAAGAAGCGGTGGACTCGGGATTTTATGAAACCTTGCAGTTCCCATTCAGTTACCTGTCCTCAAAGAAGGAAGAAGCACTTGTGGAAAGCTGTGCCCAAAACAATATGGGTTTTATTGCAATGAAGGGGCTTGCAGGCGGATTAATCACACATTCACGCGCTGCAATGGCCTATATGCTGCAATTTGACAATGTACTGCCGATCTGGGGTATACAGCGCATGGAAGAACTAGAAGAATGGCTTTCCTTTATGCAGGAAGAACCGGTGCTTGATAAAGAATTAAAAACTTTTATTGAGGCAGAACAAAAAGAACTTATTGGCGATTTCTGCCGCGGCTGCGGGTACTGTATGCCCTGCCCTGCCGGGATTATGATCAACCAGTGTGCACGCATGTCGCTGATGCTGCGCCGCGCGCCGTCACAGAACTGGCTTTCCGAAAATATGCAGGCGGAGATGAAAAAGATCGAGGGCTGCCTTGAGTGTGGTGCATGCCGCACCAAATGCCCTTATGGACTTGATACCCCGACGCTGCTTAAGAAAAATTACGAGGATTACAAAAAAGTGCTTGCTGGGGAAGTCCGTGTACAATAAAAATGTACCGGGGGGTTCCTGTTCCAAGGGGTGGGATACATATATAGGCTGCTGCCCGAACGCCAACCTGCGGAAATAAGTGCTTTGAGTATAAAATTTTCATAGAGATGTGCAAAACTCATTGCTTAAAAAATAGGATTTGGCTGTTTATTTTCC